>JBBITQ010000035.1:8918-9126 GCA_037440685.1 Clostridiales bacterium | reverse complement strand
GCACGTCCGCCCGGACGGGGACAGCATCGGCTCCAGCCTGGCCATGGGCCTGGCGCTGCGCAAGCTGGGCAAGGAGGTCACGCTGGTGCGGGCCGATGAGATACCGGCCAACATGGCCTTCCTGCCGGGGGTCGAGGAGTTCGTATCCTGGCAGGAGGTGCGCGGGGAGCATGACGTCGCGGTGCTCCTGGATTGCGGGGACGTGGGG
>JBBITQ010000035.1:0-8897 GCA_037440685.1 Clostridiales bacterium | reverse complement strand
GGCGGGCGAGCTCCTCCGCCAGGTGAAGACCGTCCTCAACATCGACCATCACCTGTCCAACGCCTGTTACGGCGACGTGAACTATATCGAGCCGGAAGCGGCGGCGGCCGGCGAGGTGGCGTACTGGATCCTGCGCGACCTGGGCGTGGAGCGGGACGAGGCGATCGCGCTGGCCCTCTACACCGCCGTGGTCACGGACACGGGGTCCTTCCGGTACGAGAACACGTCAGCCGAGACGCACGAGATCGCGGCGGAACTCCTCCGCCTGGGGGTGCGCCCGGCCGAGGTGAGCCGGCGCATCTGGGAGGAGCGCCCTCTCAGCTCCATGCGACTCCTGGCGCGGGCGCTCGCCCGGCTCGAGGTGAGCGCCGACGGCCAGGCGGCTTGGACGGAGCTGACGCGGGAGGACTTCGCCGCCGCCGGCGCGGCGACGTGGGAGAGCGAGGGCGTGGTGAACTACCCGCGCACCCTGCGCGGTGTGGAGGTGGCGGCGCTCTTCATCGAGGAGGCGCCGCCGGGTTCCGATGGCGCCGGCGAGGTGAAGGTGAGCCTGCGGTCGAACACCTGGGTGGACGTCAGCCGCATCGCCGCCGCCTTCGGGGGCGGCGGGCACGCCCGCGCGGCCGGCTGCACGGTCAAGGGCGCGCTCGGCCAGGTCAAGGACCTGGTGCTGACGGAGGTCCGCGCGGCGCTCGCCCGCGGTCCGGAAAGGTAGGGCGGTCGGTTGGACGGCGTGATCAACGTCTTGAAGCCCCCGGGCATGACATCCCACGACGTGGTGGACTTCGTCCGCCGCACCCTGGGTGTGAAGAGGGCGGGGCACACGGGCACGCTGGACCCGGGTGCCGCTGGGGTTCTGCCGGTGTGCGTCGGGAAGGCCACGCGGGTGAGCGAGTACCTTCTGGGTTCTGACAAGGCCTATCGCGCGGTGATGGTCCTGGGCGTGGTGACCGATACCCACGACGCCCAGGGGCGGGTGGAGGCGGTGCACGACCCTTCGGGCGTGACGCGCGCGGACGTGGAAAGGGCGCTCGGCGGCTTCCGCGGGGTGATCCGCCAGGTGCCGCCGATGATCTCGGCCGGGAAGCACGCGGGGGAGCGGCTGTACCGCCTGGCGCGGCGCGGGGTGGTGGTGGAGCGGGCGCCGCGCACGGTCACGGTGATGGCCCTGGAGCTGGTGTCGTTCCAGCCGGGGCCGGCCGCCCGGGCGATCCTGGACATCGCGTGCTCGAAGGGGACTTACGTGCGCACCCTTTGCCATGACATCGGGCAGGTCCTGGGGTGCGGGGCCTACCTGGACTTCCTCGTCCGCACCCGCCACGGGCCTTTCGTCCAGGAGGAGGCCGTGACGATCGAGGAGCTGGAGCAGGCGGCGCGCGACGGCACGGTGGCGCGGTACGTGCTGGCTCCCGGGGCGGCGCTCGCGTTCCTGCCGGAGGTGACCCTGCGCCCCGACGAGTCCCGACGCCTGGCCCTCGGCATCGCCCCCGCCCCGCGGCCCCTGGCGGTCTTGCCGCCGGAGGTGGTCGCGGGCGGGCGCCCGGCGGGCCGCCTGGTGCGCCTCTCCACCGCGGACGGCGCACTGGCCGCCCTAGCCCGGCTCTACCCGGCGCGAGGCGAGGGCGGGCTCATGGGCTTCCGCCTGGAGAAGGTGCTGCTCTGAAGGGGGGCGCGGCGGTGGGTGCTTTCGTCGCCATCGGCGTCTTCGACGGCGTGCACCTGGGGCATCAGAAGATCCTGGACGAGATGGTGGCCGAGGCGGCGGCCGCCGGCGTGGAGAGCGTGGCCCTGACCTTCGACCCGCACCCGGACAGCGTGCTGCGCCCGGCGGAGGCGCCCCCGCTCCTCACCGAGCTCGAGGAGCGCGTGCGCCTGATCAAGTCCCGGGGCGTTCGGACGGTGGCTGTGCTCCCCTTTGATCGCGACCTGGCGGCTATGTCTGCCGAGGACTTCCTGGAAGGCGTCCTGTGCCCTCGCTTCCGGCCAAGGCGGCTGTTCGTGGGTTCCAACTTCACGTTCGGGCGCGGGGGGCGCGGGACCACCGCGCTCCTGGAAGAGGCGGGGCCGCGGCTCGGGTTCGCGGTGCGCGCCTTCACGCCGGTCACGCTGGACGGGGAGGTGGTCTCCAGCACCCTCATCCGGCAGCGGATACAGGCCGGCGCGGTGGAGTGGGCGGCGCGCGCCCTCGGCCGCCCCTACGCCCTGCGCGGGAAGGTGGTGCGGGGCGACGGGCGGGGCAAGCAGCTCGGGTTCCCCACCGCCAACCTGGAGGTGCCGCGGGGCCTCTGCCTGCCGGCTCCGGGAGTCTACGCGGTGCTGGTCGATCCGGGGCGTGACGGCTGGCCAGGGGGCGGTCCCTGCGCGGGCGTCGCCAACGTGGGCGTGCGGCCGACGTTCGGGGACGGGGGCCGGGTGACCCTGGAGGTTCACGTCATGGACTTCGCGGGGGATCTGTACGGGCTTCCCCTGGCCGTGCACTTCGTGGCGCGCCTACGGGGGGAGCGGCGGTTCAACTCCCCCGGCGCGCTGGCGGACCAGATACGCGGCGACGTGGCGGCGGCCCGGGCGATGTTGAAGGTGCGTTGTTGAAGTGCTAAAATGCACGTGTTGTACGGTGCGCCGGCAAGGCGCGGGCCCGGGCGAGGGCGGCCGCCGGCCCCTGCGGCGGCCTTGGCCCGCGGCGCCATTCAGAAAGGGTGGGGTATGTGCTGAACAAAGAGGCGAAGCAGGCGATCATCAGTTCCTACGCCCGGCACGAGGGTGACACCGGGTCGCCGGAGGTGCAGATCGCCCTTCTGACGGAGCGGATCAACCAGCTCACCGAGCACCTGCGCACGCACCCGAAGGACTTCCACTCCCGGCGCGGCCTCCTAAAGATGGTAGGCCAGCGGCGGCGCCTGTTGAACTACCTGCGGGCAAGCGACGAGGAACGGTTCCGAGAGGTCGTCGACCGGCTCGGTCTGCGCGCGAAATAGGCGGGGGCTCCCGCCTCTTTGTTTGGGCATCGAGGAGGGTTTTCGTTGTTCGATAAGAGAGTCTACAGGACCGAAGTGGCAGGGCGCCCGATGATCATCGAGACGGGCGAACTGGCGAAGCAGGCCAATGCCTCCGTGCTCGTCACCTATGGCGAGACCTGCGTGCTGGTCACGGCCACGGCGACGCGGGAGCCGCGCGAGGGCGTCGACTTCTTCCCCTTGCGGGTGGATTTCGAGGAGCGGCAGTACGCCGCCGGCAAGATCCCGGGCAGCTTCTTCCGCCGGGAGGGCCGGCCGTCCGAGCGGGCCATCCTGGTGGGGCGGCTGATCGACCGGCCGATCCGGCCCCTCTTCCCCAAGGGCTTTCGCAACGACGTGCAGGTCGTGGCCACCGTCCTCTCCTTCGACGGGGACAACTTCCCCGAGATCTGCGGCATCATGGGGGCCTCCGCAGCCCTGTCGATCTCCGATATCCCGTTCGAGGGCCCGATCGCCGGCGTCATGGTGGGCCTGGTGGACGGCGAGTTCGTCCTCAACCCCACGGCCGAGCAGCTCTTGAAGAGCGACATGGAGCTCATGGTGGCCGGGACGCGCGATGCCATCATCATGGTGGAGGCGGAGATGAACGAGGTACCCGAGGAGCGGGTCCTGGACGCCATCGAGTTCGCCCATGAGGAGATCAAGCGGCTCGTCGCCTGGCAGGAGGCGATCACTGCGGAGATCGGGAAGCCCAAGATGCCTTTCACCGTGCACACGGTGGACCCCGAGTGGGAGCGCGCCGTGCGGGAGGAGGCCACCGGCCGGCTCCGGCAGGCGCTGTTCATCGTCGACAAGCAGGAGCGGGAGACGGCCCTGGCCGCGGCGCGGCAGGCAGTGCTCCAGGCGCTGGCCGAGCGGCATGGCGTGGCCGAGCTGGCGCCCGAGGCGGCTGCGGATGCCGCCGCCGTCATGGACACCATAGAAAAGGAAGAGATGCGCCGCGCCATCCTAGAGGAGGGGCGGAGGGTCGACGGGCGGGGACTCAAGGACATCCGGCCCATATACTGCCGGGTGGGCCTCCTGCCGCGCACCCATGGATCCGGCCTCTTCACCAGGGGGCAGACCCAAGTCCTGACGGTGGCGGCCCTGGGCTCGGTGGGGGACCGGCAGGAGATGGACGCCATCGGGGAGCTGGAGGAATTCAAGCGGTACATGCATCACTACAACTTCCCGCCGTACAGCACGGGAGAGGTGCGGCCGCTCCGGGCCCCGGGGCGGCGGGAGATCGGGCACGGGGCGCTGGCGGAGCGCGCGCTCGTGCGCATGATCCCGCCGGAGGAGGAGTTCCCCTACACCATCCGCCTGGTCAGCGAGGTGCTGGAGTCCAACGGCTCCACCTCCATGGCCTCGGTGTGCGGCAGCACCTTGGCGCTGATGGACGCTGGGGTGCCCATCAAGGCGCCGGTGGCGGGGATCGCCATGGGGCTGATCAAGGAAGGCGACAAGGTAGCGGTCCTCTCGGACATCCAGGGGATCGAGGACTTCCTCGGCGACATGGACTTCAAGGTGGCCGGGACGCGCCAGGGTGTCACGGCGATGCAGATGGACGTAAAGATCAAGGGGCTGGACCGCGAGACGCTGCGCCGCGCGCTGGAGCAGGCGCGGGAGGGGCGCCTGTACATCCTCGAGCGGATGCTCGAGGTGATGCCGGAGCCGCGGAAAGACCTCTCGCCCTACGCGCCGCGCATCATCATCCTGCAGATACCTCCCGACAAGATCCGCGAGGTCATCGGACCGGGCGGGAAGATGATCAACAAGATCACGAGCGAGTGCGGCGTTGAGATCGACATCGAGGACGACGGGAAGGTGTTCATCGCCGGCCCGATGGAGGGGGGCCAGCGCGCGGCCGAGATGATCCGCGAGATCACCCGCGAGGTGGAGGTCGGGCAGACCTACCTGGGGCGGGTGACGCGCATCCAGAGCTTCGGCGCGTTCGTGGAGCTCTTCCCGGGGAAGGAAGGGCTCGTGCGCATCGGTGAGCTGGCCCTGGAGCGGGTGCCCACGGTCGAGGATGTGGTGAGCGTGGGCGACCAGATCATGGTTCGCGTGATCGAGATCGATGAACTGGGCCGGGTGAACCTCTCCCGCAAGCAGGTGCTCAAGGAGAACCCCGAGGCGGAGGCGCGCGAGATGCGTCAGAACGCCGGGCGCGAGCGCCGCGGCGCCGGTCCCGAGCGGCGGGGTGCTGGCCCTGAGCGGCGCGGGCCCGGCCAGGAGCGGCGGGGTCCCGGCGGCGCGGAACGGCGTTTCGGCGGGGTGGGCCTGGCCGTCGGGCGCCAGACGGCGGGCGGCCCTGGCCCCGGGGCTGGCCGGCGCGGCACGAGGTGATGGCTATCGGAGGCGCAACCCTCCCCTTCTACCGCAAGACGGTCCTGCCCAACGGCCTGCGGGTGGTCACTGAGGAGATGGCGCACGTGCGCTCCGTCGCCGTCGGGGTGTGGGTGGGGGCCGGCTCGCGGCACGAACCCCCCGAACAGGCCGGGATCAGTCACTTCATAGAACACATGCTTTTCAAGGGCACGGAGACCCGCACCGCCCGCGACATCGCCGAGGCCATCGACGCCCTGGGCGGGAACGTCAACGCCTTCACCGCCAAGGAGTGCACGTGCTACTACGCCCGGGTCCTGGACGAGCACTTCGTCCCGGCGCTCGACCTCCTGGCGGATCTCGTCCTCCGTCCCCGCTTCGATGCCGGGGAGATGGAGAAGGAGAAGAACGTGATCTGCGAAGAGATCATGATGTACGAGGACTCGCCGGAGGACCTGGTGCACGACGTGTTCGCCCAGTCCGTGTGGCCTGATCACGCCCTGGGGCGGGCGATCCAGGGCACCCTGGATGCGGTGCGGGGGCTGGGGCGCGACGACGTCCGGGCCTATTACGAGAGGTTCTACGCCCCCGCCAACATGGTGGTGGCCGTGGCCGGTCACGTGGGCCACGACCGGGCGGTGGAAGAGGTGGCGCGGCGCTTCGGCGGTCGCGGGGGCGCGGCGCCCGAGGTGTCGGCTCTGCCGCCGCGCGCCGCTTCCCGGCGGATGTACCGGGAAAAGGACATCGAGCAGGTTCACATCTGCCTCGGTGGCGAGGGGGTGCCCCTCTCCGACGAGCGGGTCTACGCGCTGCACCTCCTCAGCAACCTGATCGGTGGCGGCTCGAGCTCCCGCCTGTTCCAGGAGATCCGGGAGGAGCGGGGGCTCGCCTACTCCGTCTACGCCTTCCACAACGCCTACCGCGACGCTGGCCTGGCGGGTGTCTACCTGGCGGCGAGCCCCGCGGCGGCCCGGCAGTCCCTGGAGCTGGCGCTGGCCGAGCTGGAGCGGGTGCAGACCCGCGGCGTGGACGAGGCGGAGCTGCACCGCAACAAGGAGCAGGTGAAGGCGGGGATGTTGCTGGCACTGGAGGGCACGGGGAGCCGCATGAACCACCTGGGCAAGAGCGAGTTGCTGAAGGGTTTCGTCCTCAAGCCGGAAGAGGTGATCGCCCGCCTCGAGGGCGTGACCGTGGACGATGTGCAGCGCCTTGCGCGGGAGATCTGGGACGTGGGACGCCTGGGGCTGGCCGCCGTGGGGCCGGCGGGCGTCGATCTGGCGATCTGACGGGGGGCGGTGGGATGGCGGACCGGGTGGACAAACTGGAGACGATCTTCGAGCTGCAGAGCCGGTTCGACAGCGATCTGGCGGCCCGGCGCGGCCTCGACTACGACCTCGGCACGTGGCTGCAGAAGGAGGCCCTGGCCATCGTCTCGGAGCTCGCCGAACTCCTGGACGAGGTCAACTTCAAGTGGTGGAAGAACCCGCGCCCGCTGAACCGGGAGGCCATCAAGGAAGAGCTTGTCGACATCCTCCACTTCTTCGTGAGCATGTGCCTGAAGGCCGGCTTCACGGCCGAAGAGATCTACCAGGCCTACCTGGCCAAGAACGCCGAGAACTTCCGGCGCCAGCAGGGACTCTCCGACCGGGAGGGCTATGCTGCGGCGGAAGCCGGGGACAGGGCGGGCCGGCCCGCTTAAAGGCGGAACCGGCCCACCAGTTCCTCGAGCTGCTGGGCCATCCGGTGCAGCGAGTGCGCGGACCCGCTGATCTCCGACGTGGACGCGGTGACCTCCTCGGCGGAGGCGGTGATCTCTTCCGCCGTGGCGGCCGTCTCCTGGCTTATGGCCGCCACCTGCTGGATGGCGCGGGCCACCTGTTCGCTGGCGGCGGACATCTCCTGGGTGGCGGCGGTGTTCTCCTCGGTGATGCCCGCGACCTCGTTCATGGCCCGGACGACGGCGGCGGTGCCGGCGCTCACCCGTTCGGTGGCGGTGCAGATGGCCTGGGCTTTCTCGTTGGTGCGCTCCATAGCGGCGAGGATCTGGGCCAGGGCCGTGCCCGTGGCGCCGGCCCGGCGGGATCCCGCCGCGACCTCGTCGGTGCCGGCGGACATGGCCTCGATGGCGGCGTGAACGCCCTGCTGAATGCTCGCCACCAGGGCTGCGATCTCGTGGGTGGCGCGGCTGGAGCGCTCCGCCAGCTTCCGCACCTCCTCTGCCACCACCGCGAAGCCCTTGCCGTGCTCGCCCGCCCGGGCGGCCTCGATGGCGGCGTTCAGGGCGAGGAGGTTGGTCTGGTCTGCGATGTCCCTGATGAGCTGGACGATGTTCCCGATCTCCTGGGATTGCTGGCCGAGCTGGCGGACGCGTTCTGCCGCCTGCTCGGCGGTGGCGCGGATGCGCTCCATGCCGTCGAGGGTCTCCCGCACGGCCTCGCCTCCCGACCGGGCGGAGCTCAGGGCCTCGGCGGCCACTTCGGCCACTTCCTGGGCGGCGCGCGCCACGTCGTCGATGGCGCGGGCCATCTCCTCTACGGTGCGGGACGTGCTCTCTACCCCTTCGGCCTGGTTCCGGGCTCCCGCGGCGATCTGGTCGATGGCCCGGCGGAGCTGGTCCATCGCCCGGGCCGTCTCGGCCGCGGTGTCCGACTGCTGGCTGGTTCCGCGCGCCACCTGTTCGATGGCGGAGGCTATCTGAGACGTGGCGCTGGCGGCCTGGCCCGCGGCAGCCGACACCTCCTGGCTGCTCCGGGCGAGTTGGGTGCTCGCGTCCCGGATCTGGGCCAGGAGCGCCCGCAGGTCGCGCACCATCCGGTTGAAGGCGGCCGCCATCTCGCCGGTCTCGTCGCGGGAGCGGATCCGCAGTTCCTCGACGGTGAGGTCGCCCTCCGCCAACCGGCGGGCCGCCCGCGCCACGGCTGTGACGGGGCGCGAGATGGTGCGGATCAGCGCCAGGCCCAGGGCGAGGGCCAGGCACGCCGCCAGGGTCGCCACCGCCGCCACGAGGATGTTCTGGCGGCGCTTGGCGGCGGCGATGAAGGCCTGGCCGTCGGTCACCTCCTGCTGCTGGACCTTCAGCATCTCGTCTATGCGGGCAGCGAGGTTCTTGCGCCGCGTCCGCAGTTCCCCCAGCAGGAACTGGCGGGCTTCGGCTACCGCTCCGCTCTCGATGAGCTGAAACAGGCGATCGGTGGCGGCGCGGTAAGCCTGGTAGTCGGCCGCGAGGTCCTGCATGCTGCGCTTTTCCTCTTCCTGCAGGAGGCCCTGGAAGGCGGTGAAGGCCTCATCGAAAGTCTGGGTCCTGTCGCGGGCCTCGGTAAGGTATTCCGCCTTCCCCTCGAGGAAATAGCCGCGCAGGTCGTTGGACTGGGCCGTGAGGGCGTATTGCATCTGCCTCAGGTAGGCGGAATGGCTCATGCCCCCGTAGGCGACGTCCTCGTATGCAGCGCTGATCCTGGCGAGAGAGGAGAGCGCGACGGCGCCGATGGCGATGACGCAGGCGACCAGGAGGGCGAAGCTCGCCCCCAGCTTCACTCCGATCTTCATGGCAGAACCCCTTCCGCGATCGCTCCTAGC
>JBBITQ010000034.1:6215-9209 GCA_037440685.1 Clostridiales bacterium | reverse complement strand
AAGAAGCCATTTACTTGGAAACTGGTGAAGATTCTTGTTTAATTAAGCCGAAGATTTAGCTAATTTGGCTAAAAGTTTGTCACCGTTGCAGGCATTGAGCTTGCGACGGTTTTTTTTATATAAAAAATGCATAAAAGTTACGGCCCCCGCCCGCTGCGGAGGCCGCAGTCACGCAGGCGCCCCTCCGGTTGAGATCATCTGAGGGAGCGCTCATAAGCCACCACGTCCTTGATCTCCTGATCGGACAACTGGCTCTTGAAGGCGGGCATCGCATTGCGCCCGTCGGTGACCACCTTGATGTGGTCGGCCTCGCTCAGCCTGTCGGCCACGGCGGGATTGCGTCCTTTGGCGACGAAGGCGGGCCCGATGCCGCCCGCGCCGTCCGCGCCGTGGCAGGCGGCGCACCGGGAGGCGTAGATGTTCCTCCCATTGGCCGGGTCGCCGCCGGGGCCGCCCGCTACCCGGTCAGCCGTCTGCTGGCCCTGGTCGGCGGGCTGCTGGCCGCCCGCTACCCGGTCAGCCGTCTGCTGGCCCTGGTCGGCGGGCTGCTGGCCGCCCGCCGGGCTGCCGCAGCCGGCAGCGGCGAGGGCGAGGGCGCAGAGAGCCGCCATGGCCACGAGAGCTGCCTTCCGCACCTTTCCATCACCCCCTCCGACCAACGGCCGCGCGAAGACCGGAGCGTACATGACGTAGTGCCGTCACGTCCTCGGTCCCGAGTCGGCGAGGTTCGACAGCAGGCGCCGAAATCCTGCCCGGCCCAGAGAAAGCCGCGGCCCCCGCGCGACGCGGGGGCCGCGATCAAGCGCTCTACTCGTTGGTGCGGATCAGTTGAAAGAGCGCTCGTAGGCCACGACGTCCTTGATCTCCTGGTCGGAGAGCTGGCCCTTGAAGGCGGGCATCGCGTTGCGGCCGTCGGTGACCACCTTGATGTGATCGGCCTCGCTCAGCCGATCCTTGACAGCCTTGGTGGCGTCGCCGGTGGCGCCGGTCGTGACCTTGGAGTTCGAGATGAAGCCAGGCCCGATGGCGCCTTCGCCGTTGGCGCCGTGGCAGGCGGCGCACTTGGAGGCGTAGATGTCCTTGCCCTTGGCCGGATCGCCGCCGCCCGAGCCCTGGTCAGCGGCCTGCTGCGTCCCCTGGTCGGCCGGCTGGGCCGCCTGGTCGGTGGCCTGCTGGCCCTGGTCGGTGGCCTGCTGACCCTGGTCGGTGGCCTGCGCCCCCTGATCGGCCGACTGCTGCCCAGTGGTCTGCTGCTCCCCGCCCGAGCTCTTGCCGCCGCCGCAACCGGCAGCGACGAGGGCGAGGGCAAGGAGAGCCGCCATCGACAGAAGAACTGCCTTGCGCACTATCACGTCACCCCCTCTCCCGAAACCACAGCCTCGCCAAAGAACAGAGGGCAACGGTGCATCGTGCCCTCAGTCCCGATTCGGCATGATTCGACGAGATTCGCCAAAATCCTCTTTTTTTTGTCAGGGGATTTTCGAGGCGATTAGGTGGCATGTACTGGCTAGCAGGGAGTGCTATTGCCATACCAGTTGTCATTAGTTAGAATTAGCACGAGAGAACCATGCGACTCATACGGTTTCGGCGGCATCTTTTCTTGGTCGTCGCGGAAGGTGGTAACGGCTCGTGCCGGCGACACTGAGTCCCACCGTCTACGTCATCATAGCAGTCGTGGCGGCAGCCGTCGCGGCTCTTTTGCTGAAACAAAAGGGCGTCCTGGGCGTGAACAGCCAGAGCGTGTACGGCGTCGCACTGGTCCTGGGCGGGTTGCTGGGGGCCGTGTGCGGCGCCGCTGTCCTTTTGTGGCGAGTCCTGTCGGTGCATCGATTGTGACAGCGGGCCGGCCGCGGCCGAGAGCGGGGGAAGAGGTTGCGGTTTCAGCGGGGCAAGTTGACCACCGGTGGGCTTCGGATGTGGGGTGTCGTGCGCGCGGCGCTCGGCGTGGCCGTGTGCCTGGCTGCCGGGTTCGTCGTCCCGATGGCGCTGGTGCTCGCGCCGCTGGTGGCGGGCGATGCCTTCCTCGCCGGGTGGCGGTACGCCACGCTGGGGGGCGCGGCGGCGATCTTCGCCGGCGGCGCGCTGATCCTGCGGTGGCACCGCGCCGTAAGGGCGTCGCTGGCGCTGCGCGGGGCGGTTGGGGCGGTGATGGGGGCCTCCGCTCTGGTCGCGGTGGGCACCCTGGCCGTGACGCTGCTCCTCGCGCCGCCGCCCCCGGTCACGAAGAAGGCCGTGCCAGTGGCCAAGGCGGGTCAGGCGGCCGGGAAGCCGGCGCCGGCCAAGGGCCAGGGCGGGACCGCCAGCGGAGGCGGAGCGGTCCAGGCCCTGACGGCGGCTCCCGCCGCCAGTGCCCGGGAGAAGCGGCTGCCCCCGCCCAAACCTCCGGAAGAGATGACCGCAGGCGAGAAGCTGGTCCGGGAGAAGTGCCTCGGGTGCCATCGCTTCCAGGGCTACGGCTTCGGCGCCACCGACGACCTGGACAAGGCCGCGGAGACCCATACCATGTCCTGGTTCATGCAACTGCTCCGCGACCCGGTCAACGTCGGCAGGAAGCGCATGCCCAAGGTCGCCCTCACCGATCAGGAGATCGTGGCCATCTCCAGCTACATCGCGGGCCGGGGCGGCAGCAAGGGCCAGCAACAGGAATGGTTCGGGAGCAAACAGATCGACATGGCCCTGGTGGACCTGGAAAACGCGGGGAAGAAATCCTTTGAGGCCCTCAACTGTTACGGCTGCCACAAGGTGAACGGCACGGGCGGCGACATGGGGCCCGACCTCAGCAAAGAGGGGCAGAAGCGGGACGCGGCCTGGATCGAGGCCTTCCTCAGCGACTATTTCACCAAGGGCTCCGCCATGCCCTTCCTGGCCATGAGCCAGGATGAGATCAAGGCGCTGGCCGCGTACCTGTCCAGCCTGAGGTAGATCGCGCCGCGGCCGCGGGGCGGGAAGGGAAAGGGAGCGCATGAAGAAGCTGCTGCGGATTCTGGGATTGTT
>JBBITQ010000034.1:2968-6187 GCA_037440685.1 Clostridiales bacterium | reverse complement strand
TACCGAGGCCGGGCATTTCCGGCCTGGCGCCGTTCGCCATGCCGGTTGCGGTCTTCCTCCTCCTGGCCGTCCCCATGCTGGCGGCGGCGGTCGCGGTGGAGCGGGTGGCCGAGCCAGTGGCTTGCGCCTCCTGCCACCTCGGTGACAGGCTGAGCGCGCTCCAGGCGGCCGGCGGCAAGGGCTCCGCCGGGGGCAAGAAGGCCGCCAAGGGGGCGCAGCCGCCCCAGATGGCGGCGCACGACGGCATCTCCTGCCGCTCCTGCCACAGCGACGTCCGCATCATCCGCCAGGCGCTCCTCGAGGGCACGCCATCCGCCCGCACCGCCGGCAGAGACGGCGCAAAGGATGGGGCCGCCAAGAAGGACGGCGTGAAGGCGGTCAAGAGCGAGGAGGCGCAAGGCCAGGCGGCGCTGGACGCCGCGGCGACAGCCGGCCACGACGTGAGCGACGCGGCATGCACCGCTTGTCACGACATGTCCAAACACCAGCCGAAGCCAGGTGCTACCGTGACGGGCGCCCACGACCGGCACGCCAGGATCGGCGTGGGCTGCCAGGAGTGCCACGTCCGGGCGATCCACGGCCAGGTCAGCGCCGACGGCAAGCAGGTGGAGTTCCCGAAGCCCAAGCACGAGCAGTGCATGGGGTGCCACAAGAAGAATACCCCCGTGGGCACCTGGCCCCCCACGCTGGTGCGCTGCCCGACCTGCCACCTGCCCGGCGGCATGGGCGACAAGCCGGCCTTCCACGACGCCAGTTGGGTGGCGCTCCCGACCAACCACGGGCCTTCGGCCTTCCAGATGGGGGCGGCCGTCTGCGCCGGCTGCCATGGTTTCCAGCGCATCTACGACAGCCTGGCGGACAAGGACATCTCCGATCCGCGGCTCTTCGCGCGCAACAACTACTGGTGCTCGGGGTGCCACCTCAACAACCGCCCGCCGCGCCACAGCGAGAACTGGCGGATCATCCACAAGACGCAGGCGCTGCCGAGCTTCAACCACTGCATGGTTTGCCACAACACCGACCAGCCCGACGGCACGAAGCTCGCCGCCGACCTGGAGCAGCGCGCGGTGCAGAAGATCTGGTGCAACCGGTGCCACAACCCGGCCGACGGGAGGAAGCACCCGCCCGCCAAGGACTGGTTGCCCGTGCACTACCAGTACGTGAAGTCCAAGGGCCCGGTGGAAGGCCGTTGCTTCTACTGTCACAACACGAACCACTGCCTGACCTGTCACAATTCGAAGACGGCGAAGGTCCTGATCGAGTATTACAGGGAGCAATGGCGGAAAGAGGGCAAGGAGCCGCCGCCTCCGCCGCAGGGGATACCCTTGGGCGTCCCTCCGGAGATGGACAGGCGGTTCTGAGGCGGGGTGGCGGAGCATCTGACGGCTGGGGGGCGGGCTGAGGCGATGGCGGAAGTCGAGACCCAACCCCTGGCGCCGTGGAGGCAGAGCCGGGCGCCGGGGGTGGCTTTGATCCTGGCGGGGCTGGCCGTCTTGCTCCTGTACCCGTGGCTTTACGATAGATATATGGACCGGTCCAGCCTCGGGCGCCAGATCCGCGCCGCCCGGGCCGAGGTGGCCAGGGATCCGAAGAACGTCGACGCCCGGCTGAACCTGGCTTTCCTGTACGAGCGCAAAGGGGCGCTCCGGCAAGCGCGGCGCGAGGCCGCCGTGGCGGCCAGGCTGGCTCCTGACAACCCGTCGGTGCACCTCCTCCTGGGCATGGTGGCGCTGGAGGAGCGGGCGTACGGCGATGCCGTGAGGTCTTACGAACGCGCCCTCGCGCTGAAACCGCGCTGGGGCGCCGCCTATTTCGGACTGGGACGGGCCTACCAGGGGTTGGGCCGCGTGCAGGACGCCATCACGGCCTACCGGCAGGCGGCGCTTTACCTGCCACAGTCGGCCCTCGTCCAGGAGGCGCTGGCGGGGGCGCTGAAGGCGGCCGGCAGGGACCCCGAGGCGGCGGAGGCTCAGAAGCGGGCCGCCGAGCTGAAGCGGCTGGCGGAAGCGGGCCGCCTCCGCGACAAGCAGGCCAAGCAATAGCCCTGGCGGGCGGCGTCCCGGGCAAGGAAAGGGCGAAGACGGTTGCTGAGGATACTGGCCGCGGCGGTCAGGCTGATCGCTAACAACAAGCTCCTGTTCGCTGGCTTGGGTTTCTTCCTGGGGTCGGTGCTGGTAGTCTCCCTCCCCGTGACGCGCGACCTCTGGTTCCAGATCTGGAGCCAGATCACGCGTACCCCGGTAGCGGTTCCCCAGGCCCTGCCCGACCTGCAGGCCGTGGACGGCTCGGCCTGCCTCACCTGCCACACCGACTCGCAGAAGAAGCTCGCCATGGCCACGGTCCACAAGCCGTTCGCTGACCTGCAGTGCGCCACCTGCCACACCGGTCACGACCCGCAGACCTTCCAGACGCGGCTGGTCAACGTCGACCCGGCCACCGGCGACCAGAGCCGGCTCTGCGGTAGCTGCCACGACGTGCAGCAGTACCTGGGAATGTCCAACATCCACGTGCCTTTCAAGAACGCCTGGTGCACCGCCTGCCACGACCCGCACGCGTCGGACGTGGAGAGCGCGACCAACGCCATGGGCGTGACGAGCACCAACAGCCTCCTCAAGGTGCACCCGTCGCAGATCTGCCTGAACTGCCACAACATGAACCTGCGCTACGGCCTGAAGAAGGTGCAGCACCCGCCCTTCCAGATGAAGGCGTGCCTGGGGTGCCACGTGCCGCACGCCTCCAACAACCCGAAGAACACGCGGCTACCTCTGCCCTACCTGTGCATGAACTGCCACGCCATCGTCGCCCGGGACATGTCGCTGGCGGTGCTCCACCCGCCCTTCAGCCAGGCGTGGTGCACCATGTGCCACAACCCGCACGCCACCGACTACCCGCGCATGGCCAAGGCGCCGGAGGGGTCGCCGCAGCCGTTCGTCGACCTGTGCCTGCAGTGCCATCAGGCCCAGATGGCGCGCCTGCCGGCCATCAACCTGCACGTCTCGCACCCGATGGGGAAGAGCCAGCGGACGGGACAGGACGTGGTCGCCCCGCTGACCGGTAACCAGCTCGCGTGCATCAGTTGCCACCACCCCCACGGGTCCAACAACCCACGCATGTGGCGGCGGGACAAGGACTTCCTCTGCCTGGGCTGCCACCGGCAGCTCAAGGGGAGGTTCAACATGCCATGGTAGGCGGTTTTGCTTTCGGTGCGGAACGCCCAAA
>JBBITQ010000034.1:1916-2884 GCA_037440685.1 Clostridiales bacterium | reverse complement strand
TGGGAGCCGAGGCGGGGGTGCGGGCGGCCGCCGCCTGGATCGTCCTGACGGCGACCCCCGAGGCGGTGCCGGCCAACGGCAGCACGGAGGCGGTGATCGTCGCCCGGGTCTACGATGCGGCTTACCAACCCGTGGCCGGCGCCGCCGTCACCTTCTCCGCCAGCCAGGGGTTGCTCTCGGCTACCTCCGCGGTGACGGGGTCCGACGGTCAGGCGAGCGTGCTGCTGCGGGTCTATCCGCCCAGCTTGCCGTACTCGGCGGAGGGTGCGCGGGCCAGCGTGAGTGCCGTGAGCGGCAGCGCCTGGGCCACGGTGGACGTAGGGATCTTCAGCCCTCCCCACGGCCGGTACCTGGGCAACACCAACGCCTGCTTCCTGTGCCACGGCGTGCACTCCGCCACTTCGCCTCGGACCCTCAAGGCGCCGGTCGGCGACGCCGTCTACGGCGCGGTGTACGAGGTGGTGTACGACCCGCTCCCGCTAGTGGCGCCGGTCTGCTTCACCTGCCATGACGGCACCGGCAGCATATACAATGTGAAGGACCCGTTCAGCGCGGCCAGCGGCAACACCAGCCACCACCCGGTGCGGGCGGTCGGCAACGCCGCCGTGCTGCCGCTCCTCAACTGCACCGCCTGCCACAACCCCCACGGGGATAAGACGCCCCAGGGCTCCGGCGTGTACCCGCGCCTCCTGCGCCAGTTCGACCGCGCCAACGGGGGCGTCAAGGTCTTCGCGGGGCCGGAGTTCTGCCTCACCTGCCATGGCTCAGTCGACCGCAAGTGGGGCGGCAAGCCGGGCGATCCCAACTATTATGATTACTACACGAACGCCGCCGGCGATCACTCCAACCCCTATGCCGTCCATTACGACACGAGCGGCCAGGGGAACCGGTCGCTTCTCCTGCCCCCGTCAGGGACGAAGGTCACCTGCGTCCAGTGCCACGACAAGCACGCGGCGCGAGGGCAGTGG
>JBBITQ010000034.1:0-1879 GCA_037440685.1 Clostridiales bacterium | reverse complement strand
CCCACCCAACGGCGAAGAGGACGTCTGCTTCTCCTGCCACACCACGCACGACGGCCGGGGCGTCTCCATGAACGGCGTCGACATCAAGGAGAAGTTCAGCTACGGCTATGACGAGTGGGGCCGGACCGGGCCGTCGCGCCACGACATCTTCAGCCAGACGGGCGCCAAGGTGGAGTGCATCAGTTGCCACGGCCCGCACACGGTGAGCGCCGTGAGCATCGAGGACGGCCTGTCGGTCTCCGCCGTGTCGTACCCGGACAACACCAAGAACTACGTGGCCCAAGCGGTGTATGACAGCGCCCACACCGCCGCCCCGCGTCCCGGGGTGACCGTCGGCGACGTCGTCACCTTCTGCCTCAAGTGCCACGACGGGGATCCGCCGCGGGAGATCAACAAGTACGCCGGCAACGCCAGCCGCGACGCCGTGGTGCCTTACACCGTCCTCTTCCCGCAGTGGCTCATCAGCACCAACGCAGGCGGGTTCAACAAGAGTGCCTTCCCGCAGACGGGCCACTACGCCCAGGGGGTGAAGTGCACCTCCTGCCACGACCCCCACGGGTCAGTGAATCCGCGGAACCTGCTCCTGGCCGAGGACACCGACACGGCCAACGGCTTCTGCCTGATCTGCCACGACGGGCAGAACCAGAAGTTCCCCGCGGCGCCGGACGTGCGGACCGACCTGGTAAAGGCGTCACGGCACCCCACGCTCTACGTCGCGGGGAAGCACAGCGACCGCGAGGATTACCAGAACATGCCCGTGGCCGACCGTCACGCCGAGTGCGCCGACTGCCATGACGCCCACGCGGCGCGCCCCTACGGGGGAGCGAACGGCGTGCCCCGGAACGCGCCGTGGCTGCCGGGCCCGAACGTGAACGTGAGCGGGGTGGCGCCCGATTACACGGGGGTTCCCTCGGGCGGCACGCCGTCCTTCGCCTTCAAGCAGGCGGCTGACTACCTGTACGAGGTCTGCTTCAAGTGCCACACGTCTTACGGTTGGGGTGCCCAGACGCCGCCCGTCGCCCCCTCCGAGACCACCGGGGTGCCCCAGCCGGACAAGGCGCGGGAGTTCAACGTGAACAACCCGAGTTACCATCCCGTGGTCCGGCAGGGGCGGAACGGCGGCATCTGGCCCGGGGCCTTCAACCCCAGCGCGGGCGTGACCGCCGACTCGCAGATCTACTGCACCGACTGCCACGGCGCCGACGAAGCGGACGCCAACACCACCTCCCGGCCGTATGGTGCCCACGGCTCGGCGAATGCGTTCCTCCTGAAGGGGCCGGCCACGCGCATCGGCGCCGGCGGCGGGGGCATGGGCGGAAGCGGGGGCGGCGTGACGCCCAACGAGGTGTGCTTCCGCTGCCACAGCTACGACGTCTACTACAACGGCGCCCTGGACGCCCAGGGCAACCACTACAGCCGGTTCGTGGGCTCGGTCATGGGCGGCGGCGGGATGGGGGGCGGCTGCGCCCAGGACGTCCAGGGGCGGGTCTCCCTGCACTGCTTCCACGTGCAGCAACAGGGGAAGCCGTGCCTGGCCTGCCACGCGTCCCACGGGACGATGGAGTCGGTAGTGCAGAGCGTGTACGACGAGCAGGCAGGCCAGACGTTCCAGGTGACGTTCCTAGACCCGGCGCAGGCGGGCGACTGCCAGACGCCGCAGAACTGCTGGCGCGGCACGAAGCGGCTCCTCGCCTTCCGGGGCGCGGCCCAGGGGGCCAGCGAGGGCATCTACCAGGTGGAGTGGAACGTCACCGACGGCGACGGCGATGGGACCGCCGACAACTTCGACGGGATCCCGGCGGACAACGTCCCGAACCGTTGCTCGTCCCTCTGCCACAAGAGCAATCCCAAGCAGTGGTGGCCGGCCTATGACTACCAG
>JBBITQ010000033.1:6516-9283 GCA_037440685.1 Clostridiales bacterium | reverse complement strand
CGCATCTTCGAGTATCTGGACCTGCCGCCCGAGGTGCGGGAGCGGCCGGATGCGCGGCCGCTGGAGACGGTCCGCGGCCGCATCGCCTTCGAGGAGGTCTCCTTTTCCTACCGGCCGGGCGGGCCGCGGGCGCTGGATCGCGTGAGCTTCACCATCGAGCCGGGCCAGCTTGCCGCCCTCGTGGGGCCGAGCGGGGCCGGGAAGACGACGATCACCTACCTACTGCCCCGCTTCTACGACCCGACGGCGGGGCGCGTCACCATCGACGGGGTGGACGTGCGCGACGTGACCATGGACTCGCTCCTGCGGCAGATCGGGATGGTGACGCAGGAGACCTTCCTCTTCCACGCCACGATCCGCGAGAACCTGCTCTACGCCCGGCCCGGCGCCACCCAGGAGGAGCTGGAGGCCGCCTGCCGGGCCGCGCACATCCACGAGTTCATCCTGAGTCTCCCCGACGGCTACGAGACGGTGGTCGGCGAGCGCGGCTACCGTCTCTCCGGCGGCGAGAAGCAGCGCCTGGCCATCGCCCGGGTCATCCTGAAGGATCCGCGCATCCTGATCCTCGACGAGGCCACCTCCGCCCTGGACTCGGAGTCGGAACGCCTGGTCCAGGAGGCCCTGGAACGTCTCATGGCCGGGCGCACGAGCCTCGTCATCGCCCACCGCCTCTCCACAATCCTCAAGGCCGACGTGATCCTGGTGCTGGACCGCGGGCACCTGGTGGAGCAGGGCACCCACGCGGAGCTCCTGGCGCGCGGCGGGCTGTACGCCCGGCTGTACGAGCAGCAGTTCCGGAGCGGGGACGGCGCCGATGAGCCGGCCAGCGCCCGTGCCCGGCGGGTCGGGGAGGCGGCGGGCTGAGGGAGAGGTGCCCGGGCGGTCCCCTGTACAAAGAGGGCGGCCGGCGTGTACTATAGTCGGGGAATTGCGGGGCGGCGGCCCGGAGCGCGGGCGGATCGGGTCCCAGGAGGAGTAGGGGGCCGCGGCCAAGGGGGAAGGGAGCTTGGCGAAGATCCGGGTGGTCATGGCGGGTGCGACGGGGAAGACGGGCAGCGAGGTGGTGCGCGCCCTCCTGGCCGAGGACGACATCCAGGTGGTGGCCGCCGTGGGGCGGAACCACGCGGGCGTCGACCTGGGACAGGCCCTGGGCACGGGATTCCTGGGCATCCGGGTCTACGGCGACGTGGAACAGGCGCTGGACCAGCACCCGGCCGACGTGCTGGTGGACTTCACCGTGCCGTCGGCCGCCGGGTCCCATGCCTTGACCGCGGCCGCGCGCGGGGTGCGCCCGGTGGTCGGCACCACCGGCATCCCCCAGGACCAGTTGCGGCGGCTGGAGGAGGAGTGCGCCCGCCAGGAGATCGGCGGCGCCGTCATCGCCAACTTCTCCTTCGGCATCATGCTCCTCATGCGGTTCATCCAGCAGGCGGCGGAGATCTACCCCCACGTGGAGATCATCGAGAAGCACCATCACACCAAGCTCGACGCCCCCTCGGGGACGGCCAAGCGGCTGGCGCAGCGCCTCCAGGAGTGCGGGGTCGCCAGCGTCCCCATCCACAGCGTGCGCCTGCCCGGCCACGTGGCGCACCATGAGGTCATCTTCGGCGGCACCGGCGAGTCCCTGACCCTCAAGCACGACACCTTGAGCCGCGCCTCCTTCGGCCCGGGCGTGGTGCTGGCGGTGCGGCGGGTGCTGGGCCTGAAGGGGGTCGTCTACGACCTGGGGGCCCTGCTGGGGCAGGCGTGAGCCTTGCCCGGGCTTGGACGGGGCCTTTCACGGCGCCCTGGGGGCGGCAATATACTGCTACCAGGGTGTAGCCGGGTAGGGAGGTCGGGTGGTCCCCAGGTGGCGGAACCGGTGCTGGACATAGCGGTGATCGGCGGCGACCGGAGGGAGAGCGCGGCGGCGGCGTATTTCCTCGAGAAAGGGGCGGCGGTGCGGGTCTTCGGCCCACCGTGGGACGAGGACCTGGCGGGCGCCGTGCGGGCGGAGAGCCTGGCGCAGGCGGTGGCGGGCGCGCAGGTGGTGGTGGGTCCGGTGCGCGGCCTGGACGCCGATAACCGCCTCTACGGTCCCCCCACCGTCCCCGGCCTGTGGTTGACCGACAGGGTGCTGGAGAACGTGGCGCCGGGAGCGCTGTTCTTCATCGGCTTCGCGAACAACTGGCTGCGCGAGAGGGCGGCCCAGCGCGGCTTCCAGCTCGTGGAGATCCTGGAGCGTGACGACTTCGCCATCTACAACTCCATCCCCACGGCGGAGGGCGCCATTCAGAAGGCGATGGAGGAGTCTGACATCACCATCTTCGGCAGCCAGGCGTTCGTCCTGGGCTTCGGGCGGACGGGTCAGACGCTGTCGCGGGCGCTGGCGGGGCTGGGTGCGGCGGTGACGGTGGTCTCTCGCGCCAGCCGGGACCTGGCCCGGGCGGAGGCCTGCGGCTACCGGCCGCTGGATTTCGGCCAGTTGCCGGGGGCAGCGGAACAGGCCGATTTCATCTTCAACACCGTGCCCGACCTGGTCCTCACGGCGGCGGTGCTGGCGCGCACCAAGCGGTCCGTGGTCATCGTCGACATCGCCACGAATCCGGGGGGCACCGACTTCCCGGCGGCGCAGCGGCTCGGCCGCAAGGCCTTCCTCACGCCGGGGCTCCCGGGCAGGGTGGCGCCGCGCACCGCGGGGCGGTTCCTCGGGCGCGTGGTATGGCAGGTCGCCGTGGAGACCCTGGCCGTATCCGGCCTCACCCTCTGATATACGCGGCGCGGCCCG
>JBBITQ010000033.1:336-6460 GCA_037440685.1 Clostridiales bacterium | reverse complement strand
CGTGCAGTTGCGGGGGAAGACCATCGGCTTCGCCCTGGCCGGATCGCACTGCACGCTGGAGCAGGTCTTCCAGCCGATCAAGGAGATCCGGGAAGAGGGGGCGGACGTCGTCCCCATCATCTCCCACGCCGTAGACGCGGTGGCGACGCGGTTCGGGACGCCGGAGCGGTGGAAGGGGATGCTGAGGGATGTCACGGGGCGGGAACCGCTCACGAGCATACCGGAGGTGGAGCCGCTCGGCCCGCAGAAGGCCCTGGACGCGCTGGTGGTGGCGCCGTGCACGGGGAACGCGCTGGCACGGCTGGCCAACGCCATCACGGACTCCAGCGTGACCATGGCCGCCAAGACGACGCTGCGGAACGGTCGCCCCGTGGTCCTCGCCATCAGCACCAACGACGGGCTGGGGATGAACGCGAAGAACTGGGCGCTCCTCCTGAACGCGAAGAACGTCTATTTCGTGCCCTTCGGGCAGGACAATCCGTATCAGAAGCCGAATTCGCTCGTCGCACACCTGGAGCTGCTGGTGCCGACCCTCCTGGAGGCCCTGGAGGGGAGGCAGTTCCAGCCGCTCCTGGTGAGCTGGCATGGCGATGCCACGCGGGAGGCCGCCCTGCGCCTCCGGCAGGCGGCGCATGCCTGAAAATCGACGCAGCAAGGGGAGGTAGGAGCGTGTCGGGTATCAACGTGGCGGTGGTGGGGGCGGCCGGGGCCGTCGGGACGCAGGTGGTGCGCCTCCTGGAGGAGCGGCGCTTCCCGGTGGCGGAGCTGAGGCTCTTGGCGACGAAGCGCTCGGCGGGGACGCGGGTGCGTTTCCGCGGCGAGGAGCTGGTGGTGGAGGAGATGTCGCTGGACGCCCTCCGGGGGAGCCGGCTGGTGTTCATGGCGGTGGGCACCGAGGCCAGCCGGGAGCTGGCGCCCGAGGCCGTGCGGCTGGGCGCCGTGGTCATCGACAAGTCGAACGCCTTCCGCATGGACCCGCGGGTGCCGCTGGTGGTCCCGGAGGTGAACCCGGAGGCACTGGACGGCCACCAGGGGATCGTGGCCAGCCCGAACTGCTCCACGATCCAGATGGTGGTGGCGCTCAAGCCCATTCGCGACCGGGCGGGGCTGAAGCGGGTCATCGTCTCCACCTATCAGTCGGTCTCCGGTACGGGCGTGGACGCCATGGCGGAACTGCGGGAGCAGACGCGCCAGTACCTGGCGGGGGAGCCGCTCAGCAGGCGGGTGTATCCGCACCAGATCGCCTTCAACTGCCTGCCCCACATCGACACGTTCGAGGACAACGGGTACAGCCAGGAGGAGATGAAGCTGGTGCGCGAGACGCGCAAGATCTTCGCAGACGAGGATCTGGCGGTGAGCGCCACGGCGGTGCGCGTGCCGGTCTTCATCAGCCACTCGGAGGCGGTGACGGTGCAGACAGAGCGGCCCATCTCCCCCGAGGAGGCGCGGGAGGCGCTGCGGGCGGCGCCCGGGGTGGTGGTCCAGGATGACCCGCGGGCCAACGTCTACCCCCTCCCGGTGGACGCCGCAGGGCGCGACGAGGTGTTCGTGGGCCGCATCCGCGCGGACCTGGCGCTCGAGAACGGGCTCTCCATGTGGGTGGTGGCGGACAACCTGAGGAAGGGGGCCGCCACGAACGCCGTGCAGATCGCGGAGCTCCTGGCCCGGCGCGGGCTGCTCTGACCGCGGCGCCGCGGCGGCGACGCGCCCGGGCGGGTCGGGAACCAGACCGGGAGGGGAGAGGCCGCTTTGCGCATCGTGGTGCAGAAGTTCGGCGGCACGTCCGTCGCCACGCCCGAGGCGCGGGAGGCCGTCGTGCAGCGGGTCCTGGAAGCCCTGGACCGGGGTGTCACCCCGGTGGTGGTGGTCTCGGCGATGGGGCGGGCCGGTGACCCCTACGCCACCGACACGCTGATCGGCCTGGCCCGTTCGGTGTTCCCTGACACGGCGCCGCGGGAGCTGGACCTGCTCATCTCGTGCGGCGAGATCATCTCCGCGGTGGTGGTGGCCAACACCCTGAAGCGGGCGGGCCTACAGAAGGTGGTGGTGCTGACCGGGGGCCAGGCGGGGATCATCACCGACCGGCGTTTCGGGGACGCGCACGTCCTCCGGGTGGAGCCCGACCACCTGAACCGGCACCTAGAGCGGGGAGACATCGTGGTGGTGGCCGGGTTCCAGGGGGTGGCGGAGACGGGCGACATCACCACCCTGGGGCGCGGGGGGAGCGACACCACGGCCGCGGCCCTGGGCGTGGCGCTGCGGGCGGAGGCGGTGGAGATCTTCAGCGACGTCGACGGGGTGAAGACGGCCGATCCACGCATCGTGCCGGAGGCGCGGACGCTCGAGGTGGTTTCGTACGAGGAAGTGCTGCAGATGGCCCACGAGGGGGCCAAGGTGATCCACCCGCGGGCCGTGGAGCTGGCGATGCGGGCCAACCTCCCGCTGCGCGTCCGGAACACCTTCAGCAGCGAGCCGGGGACGCTGATCACCCACGGCTACGAGATGGACGCCTCGCGCCCCGCGTGGCGCAACGGCTGTGCCATCACCGGCGTCACCCACCAGCCCGGGGTGGCCCAGGTGGTGGTGACCCCGGCGGTGACGGACCAGGCGGGGGCCGATGTCCGGATCTTCCGGCCCCTGGCCGAGGCGGGCATCAGCGTGGACCTGGTGACCGTATCGCCGGATAGAAAGTCCTTCGTGGTGAACGAGGCGGACGGGCCGCGGGCCAGGCAGCTCCTCGAGCGCCACGGGTTCCAGGTGCGGCTGCGCCCGGGCTGCGCCAAGGTGTCGGTGGTGGGGACGGGGATGCGCGGGTTGCCCGGCGTCATGGCCGGGGTGGCGGAGGCGCTGCACGACGCGGGTGTGGAGATCCTCCAGACGGCGGACTCGCACATGACCATCTCCTGCCTGGTCAAGGGCGAGGATGCGGAGCGGGCGGTGCGGGCCCTGCACGCGCGCTTCGGGCTCGACCGATGACGCGGCCCGGTGGCAGGAATGGGGCGCGGCGCGGCAGAATAGAAAACGGCAGCAGGTTTCCAGGGGGGCGGGGGCGATGGCCGACAGCGGCACGAGTGGTAGGGAGCCGGCGGGCACGGGGCGGAAGCCATATGGCCGGGTGATCCCGGCGATGGTGACGCCGTTCAACCGGGACGGCTCGGTGGACCTGGGCCGGGCGCGCGCGCTGGCGCGCTACCTGGTGGAGGAGATGCGGTGCGACGGGATCCTGGTGGGCGGCACGACTGCCGAATCGCCGGTGCTCGATGACGACGAGAAGGAAGCCCTCTTCCGGACGGTCGTGGACGCGGTGGGTGACCGAGTCTTCGTCTGGGCCGGCACCGGGACCAACGACACCCGGGCCAGCATCGCCATGACGCGGCGCGCCGAGGAGGCCGGCGCCGACGGCGTCATGCTGGTCACGCCCTACTACAACAAGCCCCCCCAGGAGGGCCTTTACCAGCACTTCCGCGCCGTGGCGGAATCCACCCGTCTCCCGGTGATGCTCTACAACGTGCCGGGGCGCACGGCGGCCAACATCAACCCGGAGACGGTGGTCCGGCTGGCGGCCATCGACAACGTGGTGGCCATCAAGGAGGCCAGCGGGAGCCTGGACCAGGTGTCGCAGATCCGCGCGCGGGTGCCCGAGGACTTCGTGATCTACAGCGGCGACGACAGCCTCACCCTGCCCATCCTGGCGGTCGGCGGCCACGGGGTGGTGAGCGTGGCGGCTCACGTGGTGGGCGACCGCATGGTGGAGATGGTGGAAGCCTTCACCCGGGGCGACGTGGCGGAGGCGCGCCGCATCCACCTGGAGCTGATGCCGCTGTTCAAGGCTCTCTTCGTCACCACCAACCCCATCCCGGTGAAGTGCGCCCTGCGGCTGGTCGGCTTCGACGTGGGGGATTACCGGCTCCCCCTCGTGCCGCCGGCGCCGGCGGAGGAAGAGGCGGTGCGCTCCGCCCTGGGGGCGCTGGGCCTCTTGCGCGAGGCCGCGCGGGCGCGGTGAACGGCGGCGCGCGGGCGGCGCTTGCGTCGGCTCCCACACCTGGGCTCCGTGTAGTATAATCCTATCGGAACCGAGCGAGCGGACTGTTTCTGCTGACGGGAGCTGGATGCCCTTTCCGGCGACGGCAAACGGGAGGGGCTTTTTTGCGTGGTACATAGCGAAAATCTGGGGTCGTGAGGCCGCGGGGTCACGGCCCAAGGGAGGTCGTTTGCCATTTCCAGGCCGAGATCGCGTGAGCGGGTGGCCATCATCCCCCTGGGCGGCGTGGGGGAGATCGGCAAGAACATGATGGTCATCGAGTGCGGCGATGACATCATCGCCATCGACGCCGGGCTCGCTTTCCCCGAGGCGGAGATGCTCGGCGTCGACATCGTCATCCCCGACATGAGCTATCTTTACGACAACCGGAGCCGGGTGCGCGCCCTGCTCCTCACCCATGGCCACGAGGACCACACCGGCGCCATCTCCTACCTGCTCAAAGAGCTGGAGATCCCCGTCTATGGCCCGCCCCTGGCGCTGGGCCTCGTCAAGGAAAAGCTCTCGGAGCACAACCTGGAGCTCCCGGCGGGCTCGCAGCCCTATCGCCCGGGAGATGTGGTGGACATCGGCGTCTTCCGCGTGGAGCCCTTCCGCGTCAACCACAGCATCGCCGACGCCGTGGGCCTTGCCATCCGCACGCCGGTTGGCACCATCGTGCACACGGGAGACTTCAAATTCGACCACACGCCGGTGGACGGCCAGGTCGCGGAGTTACACCGCCTGGCGCAGTTGGGCAACGAGGGGGTGCTGGTGCTCCTGGCCGACAGCACCAACGCCGACCGGCCGGGATTCACCCCGTCGGAGCGCACCGTGGGGGAGACCCTGGACAAGATCATCGCTAACGCCCCGGGCCGGGTGATCGTCGCCACCTTCGCCTCCAACGTGCACCGCATCCAGCAGGCGATCACCTGCGCCCACGCCCACGGGCGCAAGGTGGCGGTGGTGGGGCGCAGCATCGAGAACACCGTCCAGGTGGCGCTGGAGCTGGGATACCTGTCGGTGCCGGAGGGGACGCTCATCCCCATCGAGGAGGTCAGGCGGTTCCCGCCCGAGCGGCTGGTGATCGTCACCACCGGGACCCAGGGCGAGCCCATGTCGGCCCTGTCGCGCATGGCCACGGGCGATCACCGCTGGGTGGAGATCATTCCGGGGGACACGGTGGTCATAGCCGCGTCGCCCGTGCCCGGGAACGAGTCGATGGTCTACCGCACGGTGAACAACCTCTGCCGGCTGGGGGCCGAGGTGATCCACGGGCGGGAGTCCGGCGTGCACGTGTCGGGGCACGGGGCGCAGGAGGAGCTGAAGCTCATGCTCAGCCTCACCCGCCCCCGCTACCTGATCCCGGTCCACGGCGAGTACCGCCACCTGCGGCAGCACGCGGAGCTGGCGGTGGCTGCCGGCGTCCCGCGGGAGAACGTCCTCCTGGGCGAGAACGGGACCGTGTTCGAGGTGACGGCGGAGGGTGCCCGGGTGGCGGGGAAGGTGCAGGCGGGGGCCGTGATGGTGGACGGCCTGGGCGTGGGCGATGTGGGCAACATCGTCCTGCGCGACCGCCGGCAGTTGGCCCTGGACGGCATCCTCATCGTGGTGCTGGCGATCAGCAAGCAGACGGGCGCGGTGGTCTCGGGCCCGGACATCGTCTCCCGCGGCTTCGTCTACGTGCGCGAGGCGGAGGCGCTGATGGAGGAGGCTCGGGCGCGGGTCTCGGAGGCCCTGGCCGAGTGCCAGGCGCGGCAGGCGACCGACTGGCCCACCTTGAAGGGCGCGGTGCGCGAGGCGCTGGCCCAGTTCCTCTACGAGAAGACGCGCCGCCGCCCCCTGCCCATCATCCTGGAAGTCTAGGGGTGTCCCCCGCAGGGAACCCTATGCGCGGCGGCCGCCGCGCGCGGCGTGACGGCCGGGCGGCGGCCGCCTGCTGTCTCATCCTGGCGTGGGGAGGCGGTGGGTTCCTTGCGGGCCGTCTATCTGCGAGAAGCCGGGGGCCCGATGGAGGCGGGCGCGGCCGGCGCGGCCTGTTTCCACTGCGGGGGGCCATTGGGACCGGAGCGGCGGCTGGCGCGGGTGGAGGGGGAGGAGCGCGCT
>JBBITQ010000033.1:0-300 GCA_037440685.1 Clostridiales bacterium | reverse complement strand
GCAGTTGCCCCGCGGCCCTGGGGCCGCGCGAGGGCCGCGGGGCGCGTGGGTGCGCTGGGGTGGCGGGGACGCCGGTGGCGCCGCCGCCGTAGCGGCTGCCCTGGGTGGCGCGCGGCAAGTGGTCATCGAGATCGGCGGGATGCACTGTGCCACGTGCGCCCTTGTGATCGAGGTATCCCTTTCGGCCCTCCCAGGCGTGACAAGGTGCGAGGTGAACTTCGCCGCCGACGTCGCGCGGGTCGTCTACCGGCCCGAGCTGGCCGACCCCGAGGACCTGGTGGAGGCGGTGCGCCGGCTGGG
>JBBITQ010000032.1:0-9418 GCA_037440685.1 Clostridiales bacterium | reverse complement strand
GGAGGACGTCCGCATCCTGTCCATCACGATCGATGAGAGGTGACGCCGGTCCGGAGGCGGAACGCCGCGGGTTGGTGGAGCGGGCTCACAGGGCGCCGATCTCCCGCAGGAGGCCAGCCTTGGAGACCTCCATCATCCAGATGATGGCGGGTCCGGCCTCGGGCAGCGGGAGGTTGCAGAAGCTTTGCACCCCCTCTTCCGGGTGGTTTACCACCACCAGCACCGTTGTCCCTTCCTGACTCAGGCTCTCCTCTATCTGCTTGAGGAGCCGCTCGATCTCCATCTGGCGGAGAGGCTTGTAAGGCACCACGTTACCCACCGGATGACCCCCTGCCTGTTTCCGTTTGGCGAAGCACACCTTATTGTGCCAGAGCGAAGGGTGCCTGTCCAGGTATGCTAGATACGGGGGTGAGGCGATGTACGACGTCATCGTGGTCGGTGCCGGCCCTGCCGGGAGCACGGCGGCGAGGCTCATGGCCGAGAAGGGGCTGCGCGTCGTGCTCTTGGATAAGGCGCGTTGGCCGCGGCCCAAGGTCTGCGGCGGCGGGGTGACCGGGCGCGCGGCCCGGGAACTGGGTGTGGACCTGGAACCGGTGGTCGAGGACGCGGTCAGCCGGGTCATCGTGAGCCACAGGGGCGGGTGCGCTTCGAGTACGACTACGGCCAGCCGCTGGTGGCGATGGTGAGCCGGGCCGCCTTGGACGCCTTGCTCGTGGAACGGGCCCGGCAGGCCGGGGCCTTGTTCATCCCCCAATCCCCCGTCAGGCATCTGTCCCTTCACCCCCAGCACGTGGAAGTGGGAACGGCTGACGGCCGGCGTTACGCGGCCCGTTACCTCGTGGGCGCCGACGGGGTCCTCAGTACCGTGGCCCGCATGGCCGACCTGGCGGAAGGCAAGCGCCTGGCATTGGCCCTGGAGTGGGAACTGGTGCCGGCTGACGGGCTCGGCCGCTGGCGTGGTGCTATGGCCCTGGACAGCGCGGCGGTCCCTTTTGGGTACGGCTGGGTGTTCCCCAAGCGCGACCACCTTTCGGTAGGTGTGGGTGGGCTCACCCGGGACGTGGCCTCCATGCGGGCAGCCCTCGAGGCCATGCTGCGGAACCACGGCATATCCGGAGCGGCTCGGGAAAAGCGGGCCTACTGGCTCTCCTCGGGCGGCCGCCCCCTTACTGTGCAGCGCCGGCGGGTTCTGCTCGTGGGCGACGCCGCCGGCTTCGTGGACCCCTTCCTGGGAGAGGGGATATGCTACGCGGCATGGAGCGGCCGCCTGGCCGCGGACGCCGTGGCCGAGGCCCTGCGCGCCGGGCGCGAGCCCGCATACCAGGAACGGGTCGCCGAGACCATCGTGCCCGACCTGCGCCGGGCGGAACGGTTGCTGCACTGGTTCTACCGGTGGCATGTCCCCCTTGTGGCCGCTCTGTCGCGGTGGCCGGGTCTGATGCGCCCCTTGCTGGACGTGGTCGCAGGCCGCATCTCTTACGGCGATCTGCCGGAAGCGGCGCGGGAGGCGGCGCGCGGAGCGCGTTGGCGCAGGGTGGTGCCGGGCGGGACCGCGGGGCCATCGGCTTGACACCCCTTGAGGCGGGGGACTAAAATTCCCCTGCAGGGAGTCGATGGGAGGCGGGGCTGTTGCCATTCTACGAATTCCGGTGCCGCGACTGCGGCTTTCACTTCACCACCCGCAACATCCCATGGGTTGAAAAATCCGCCGTGCGCTGTCCCGAATGCGGCGGCGCCTCTCTGCAAGAGGCGTACGGGGCTGTGGTGCTGGTCCGGCGTGGCCGCGCCCAGGTCCCCTCGTGCGCTGGCCCTGCATGTGGCTCAGGCCGGGAAGAGGGCTGCGGGGGCGGGTGTTGCCTGCCGTAGGCGCCCCGCGGTGGTACGACCGCGGCCGGTCGGGCCAGAATAAGCGAGGAGGTGGGAGGCAGGATGGCAGGCAACGTCATCGAGGTGACGGACGCGACCTTCGAGGAGGAGGTCATCAATTCCGACAAGCCTGTCCTGGTGGATTTCTGGGCGGCGTGGTGCGGTCCTTGCCGCATGGTGGCGCCCATAGTGGAGGATCTGGCCGACGAGTTTGCGGGCCGGCTGAAGGTGGCGAAGCTCAACGTCGATGACAACCGCGCCACCGCGGCGCGCTACGGCATCATGAGCATCCCTACCCTGCTCCTCTTCCAGGGCGGGGAGGTCAAGAACCGCTTGGTCGGTTACCGTCCCAAGCCGGAGCTGGCCAAGGCCATCGAGGCCTTGCTGGCGTAGGATGGCCGAGACTGGTTGTGTTCCCGGGGCGCTGTGGCGCCCCTTGTCATAACGCGGGGGGACGCGGGATGACGGAGCTGGTGGGACGTGGAAGGAGAATCGCCGCCGGCGCTGCGGTGGCGGTGGCGGTCGGGGTCGCGGCGGTGGCTGCCCTCAGATACGGCGGGGGGGTTGGGCTGGGCAGGGTGGCGATCACTACCATGTCAACGCAGCAGCCCGCTGCAGCGCAGGGGGTTCTGCAACCGCCCCGGGGCGCCATGGGCGTCACGGCGATTGTCAAGCCGGCCCAGGCATTCAAGGGGGACCGTGTCACCATCATCGCCGTGGCGCCGCCGCAGGCCACGGCGGTCCGGGTGAAGATGCCCCAGGTGGGGTGGGTGGACATGGAGCCCCGCGAGGCGATGGGGCGCACCGGCGATGGCTGGCGGCGCTGGGAGCTGGAGTTCCAACCCGACCTGCCTCCGGGGGACCAAGTCCTGCCGGTGCGGGCGGAGTGGGATGGCGGCGCGGCGGAGACGGCCGTGATCCTCTACATAAAGCCGTAGACTGGGAAGGGGAGCGGAAAGGGGGAGCGCCTTGGACCTGCGCTGCGTGGGAGAGGGTCCGGGAGCGGTAGCGGCTGATGCGGTGGTCGTCGCGGCGTGCAAGGATGCCCCTCTGGCGGGAGCGGCCGCGGCTGTCGATGCGGCCCTGGGCGGCGCGCTCAGCCGCCTTGTCGCGGACGGGGAACTGAAGGGTGAACTGGGCGAGGTAGCCCTGTACCACACGGAGGGGCGGCTGCCGGCGCGGCTGGTCGTCCTGGCCGGGTTGGGGGACCGGGAGAGGGCCGATGCCGAGAGGCTGCGGCAGATGGCCGGGGCGGCGGCCAGGTTCGCGCGTGAGAAGGGTGTGCGCGGCCTGGCCCTCGCGCTCCCGGGCGACGCCGTTCCCGTCGCTCCCGCGGCGGCCGCGCAGGCGCTGGTCGAGGGGGCGGCGCTGGGCCTCTACCGGTTCGAAGCGTATAAAGGCAAGAAAGACAACAAGGAGATCGAGGTCCTAATCATCCCCGACGCGCCGGCGGGGAGCGCGGCCGCCGCGGGAGCGGCCCGCGGGCGGGTCTTCGCCGAGGCCACGGTCCTGGCCCGCGACCTGGCCAACGAGCCGGGGAACCACATGACCCCCCGGCTGCTGGCTGACGCGGCGCGGCGGGCCGGGGAGGCGGCCGGGCTCAGCGTCGAGGTGTTCGACGAGGCCCGCATCGAGGCTGAGGGCATGGGCGCCCTCCTCGGGGTGGCCCGGGGGAGCCAGGAGCCCCCGCGGTTCATCGTGATGCGCTACCGCTGCGGTAGAGCGGGTGCACCGCTCCTGGCCCTGGTCGGCAAGGGCCTGACCTTTGACGCGGGCGGGATCTGCCTCAAGCCGGCCGAGGGCATGGACGAGATGAAGATGGACAAGTCGGGTGGGGCGGCGGTCATCGCCGCCATGCAGGCCATCGGGCGGCTGCAGCCGGCCCTCGACGTGGTCGGGCTCGTGCCCGCGACGGAGAACATGCCGGGCGGGCGCGCCCAGAAACCGGGCGATGTGGTGCGCGCCTGCAACGGCAAGACCATCGAGGTCATCAACACCGATGCTGAGGGCAGGCTGATCCTCGCGGATGCCGTGGCCTATGCCAGCAAGCTGGGCGCCCGCTGGATCGTGGACATTGCCACCCTGACCGGGGCGGTCGTCATATGCCTGGGCAATCAAGCGGCCGCCGTCCTCGGCAACGACCAGGCGCTCGTGGAGGAGGTACAGAGGGCTGGCGCCGACGTGGGGGAGAGGTACTGGCAACTGCCGGCCTACGAGGAGTACAAGGAGCAGTACAAGAGCGCTATCGCCGACCTGAAGAACGTGGGCGGCCGGCCCGCCGGCACGATAACGGGCGGGATGATCATCGGCGAGTTCGTGGGCCAGGCATCGTGGGCCCACCTGGACATAGCCGGCGTGGCCTGGGGAGACAAGGATCTCCCCTACAAGCCGCGGGGCGCGTCCGGGTTCGGGACGCGGACGCTGGTGCGCCTGGCCGAACGCCTGGCGGAACGGCATGGCATTGCTTGACGCCGGATCGCACGCCGGCTGAAGTGGGGGTGCGGGGAGTGGGGGAGGCGACAAGAGGAAAGCGCAAGGCGGCGTCCCGGCCCGTACGGGGTGGTCCGGTGCATCGGCGCGCCAAGCGGCGGGCGCGGGTGGGCGCCCTTGTGGTGGCTCTGGCGGCGATCGCGCTGGCCTTTGGGCTGGTCGTGGCGCGGTCCGGTCGCGACGCCGCCGAGGTTGCCCCTGGCTTCACCCTCCCGGAGGCGGGGGGCAGGCAGGTCTCCTTGTCCGAATACCGGGGCAAGCCGGTGGCGATCGTCTTCTTCCGCACGTTCACCTGAGGGATCTGCCGTAAGCAGCTCGTGGAGCTGCAGAAGGTATATCCCGAGATCCAGGCCCTCGGCGGTGAACTGCTCGTGATCAGCGTGGAGCCGCAGGAGCAGTCGCGCGCCGGAAAGGAGGAGCTGGGCCTCACCTTCCCCATCCTCGCGGACGAGGCCCACGCTGTGAGCGAGAGCTACAAGGTATACAACCTGCTGGGAGACAACCTGGCGGCTCCTGCCGTCTTCGTCATCGACAGAGAGGGGCGCATCTCCTGGCGGTATGTGGGCAGGGACGTGGCCGACAGACCCGCGGCCCGCACCGTCGTCTCGCAACTGCGCAAGGCGGCGGGCTGATGCGCGCTGGGGCGGCAGCCAGCCGCGCCCGTGCGCTCCTGCTCAGATGCGTGCCTTCTCTTCCCCTTTCCTAGCGCTTCATACCCCCTATAGTAGGATTCTGATTTTGTTGACAATTGGCCAGTCAAAAATTTATAATGGTTTTGATTTTGTACCCCGTAAGGTATGGGGGTGGGTCGCGTGCCGACGTACGACTTCCGCTGCGCCGAGTGCGGTCATGAGTTCACGAAGAAGATACCTTGGCAGGAAAAGGAACAGGTCACCTGCCCGCAGTGCGGCAGCAAGCAGCTCAAGGAGATCTTCGGCTTCTACGGCATCGTGGCCAAGGGCTCTTCCGGCAGCGGTGGTTGCGCGAGCTTCGGGTGAGGGTTCTGACGCCTGCGGGAAACGGTCGTTTCCCAGGGGTTGAGAGGCAGGACGCGAAAGAGGGGCTGAAATGGTAGTGTGGACCGACGAAGACCTGAAAGTTGACCTCATCGCCCGCATGAAGCGGATCGAAGGCCAGGCCCGTGGCATCCAGAAGATGCTGGAGGAGGGCAGGGACTGCGAGCAGGTGATCATGCAGCTCTCAGCCATCCGCTCGGCCGTGGCCAAGGTGGCCATGGCCGTCATGGCTGCCAACCTCGAGCAGTGCCTGCGGGATGACCATGGGCAGAGCCACGCCTCCTGGCAGGCGATCGAGAAGGCCAAGAAGATCTTCCTGAAATTCAGTTGATCTAACCGGCCCCGTTTTTACAGCGCTCCGGACCTCCTGGCGCAGGAAAGGCCCCGTGTGCAGGGGAATATATTAATACATGCGCTGGAACCTGGTGTTGGCTCAATGGGAGACCACGCCGGACGGCCCTGAGGCCAACGCCGCCCGGGCGGTGCGTCTGTTGGAGGACGCTCCCCGCGCCGACGTGGTGGTCTTCCCGGAGCTCTGGACCACCGGTTACGCCCCCGCGCAGGAGGGTGCGCGGTGGCCCGATTCCCGCCCCGCCCTCTCCCGAATAGCCGGCTGGGCCCGAGAGCGCGCGGTCAACGTGGTGGCGGGCTCCGTCGCCGAAGCGAGTGCGGAGGGCCTGCGCAACACCGCATGGGCCTTCGACCGCGCGGGGAATCCGGTTGCCCGCTACGACAAGGTGCACCTCTTCCGTCCCTTTGGCGAGGACGCTCTCTTCATCCCCGGCGGCCGGCTCTGCGCCTTCCGACTCGACGGGATCCCGTGCGCCGTGCTGATCTGCTACGACCTGCGCTTCCCGGAGGCGGCCCGCAACTTGGCCCTCATGGGGGCGCGCGTCCTCTTCGTCCCGGCGCGCTGGCCGCGGCAGCGGATCGCGCACTGGCGCACCCTCCTGGCGGCGCGGGCCATCGAGAACCAGTGTTTCGTGGTCGGCGTGAACGCGGCCAGCCGGGGTGAAGGCGGGGAACGGAGCGGAGGCCAATCCATGGTGATCGATCCCTGGGGCCGCGTTCTCGTCGAAGGCGGAGCAGAGGCAGCGGTGCTCGCCGCGGAGATCGATCTCGCGGAGGTAGACGCCGTGCGCGCTGCGATTCCCGTTTTCGCAGACCGCGTCCCCTCCGTGTACGGCGAGGCGGGATCAGCGGATGGATAGCGGTGAGGGAGGGGGTCCCATGGCCCACAAGTTCGACCCCAAGGGCGCCGACAAGTTGGAGAGGCCGGAGCGGCTGGAGTGGCAGCCGCCGGAGGCCGTGCTGTCAGCCTTGGGGTTGCAGCCCGGGGAAACGCTCGTGGATGTCGGTTGCGGGCCGGGGTACTTCGCCATACCGGCTGCCAAGCTGGTAGGCGCCACGGGCCGGGTCTACGCCGTTGACATATCGCTCGAGATGTTGATGCGCCTGGGCCAGAGGCTGTATGCCGAGGGGCTGGCCAACGTGCAGCCCGTGCTGTCGCGCGAGACGAACATCCCGCTGCCGGACGGGTGTGCCGATGCCGCCCTGTTGGCCAACGTCCTGCACGAGGCCGAGGACCGGGTTGCCCTCTTGGCGGAGGTGCGGCGGCTCGTCCGCCCGGGCGGCCGCCTCCTGGTGGTCGATTGGGTGAGGGAGCCCACTCCGCATGGCCCGCCGTTAGAGGAACGCCTCGACCCGGCCGAGGTGGAGAAGGAGGCTGGCACTGCCGGCTGGACGGTCGAGGGTACGGCTTCCGTGGGACCATACCATTGGGCGTTGCGGTTGGGCAACGCCCCGAGGTAAGCGGCATGGGCCGGGGCTTCCGCGCGGCGGCTGCGTTCATCGTGGCAGGAATCCTGGTGACTTCCGGGTGCGCCGGCAAGGGGCGCCGCCCCAACCCTCCGGCTACGTCCCATGGGAGCGAGGTCCGGGCCCGGCCCCTCGACCAGGCGGGTGAGGGGGCGCCGGAGGCGGCGGCCGCGCCCGAGTTGCCGGGCGCCCTGACGGTGATGATCGACAATCACCCCGACGCCTGGCCCCAGGCAGGGGTCGATCAGGCGGACGTCGTCTACGAAGCGGTGGCGGAAGGCGGGATCACCCGCTTCCTCGCCGTCTTCTACACCCGCGCGCCCGCTAAGATCGGCCCCGTGCGCAGCGCGCGCCCGTACTTCGTCGAGATCGCCCGCGCCTACGCCGCGCCGTACGCCCATGCCGGCGGCAGCGAGGACGCGTATGCCTCGCTCCGGCGCCTGGCCGTGTGGGATCTCGACGAGATCCGGAATGCCGGTCCGTACTTCTGGCGCTCCCGCGACCGCAGGGCGCCGCACAACCTCTACACCAGCGCCCGGCGGCTCCTGGAGGTTGCCGGCAAGCGCGGCTGGAGCCTCACGCCTCCCCCCGCCCTCCCCGGAGGGGAGGTGTCAGGGGGCGCGGCGGCCGAACTCGTGAGCATCACCTACTCCGACAACCGCTGGTATCGGTACACGGCGGCGTACCGCTTCTCCGGTGGGCGCTACGAAAAGCTGGTGAACGGGACCCCGCTGACGGCCGAGGGGGGCCGGCCGGTGACAGCCGCCAACGTCATCGTCCTCTTCACCGACATCGTGCCCACGGGTGACAAGGATGGCCACATGGAGGTCGCGGTCGTGGGGGAGGGGGACGCCCTCTTCTTCACAGGCGGGAGGGCGTATGAGGGTCGGTGGCGCAAAGCGGCGCCCGATGCCCACTTCGAGTTCACCCGCGAGGGAGTGCCCATGGTCTTCGCTGCCGGTCCCACATGGGTTAACATCGTCGGGGACCGGGGCCAGGTGAGCTATTCCCCGGGCGCGGCGTCCGCACCGGCGCCTTCCGCGGCGCCGCGCTGACGGTGCCCTAGGGCCGTGGCATACGGCCGGTGACGTGGCGCAGGGATAGCGCGTGCATGATCGCCATCAAACCCTGGCTGGCGGCGATGGCCCAGAGGGGGCCGCTGGCGCCGAACCCTTCCGCCCCGGTCAAGGCGTAGACGAGGATGAAGCGCAGAGCCAGTCCGGTCAGGTAGTTGCGCTCGACCGCCGTCTGGCCCAGCCCTATCAAGGTGGATGAGAACAGGTACTGGAGATAGGTGCAAGGGGCGGCCACGGCCAGCACCGCGATCAGCGGGGCGACGTCGGCCGTTCCGTAGAGCAGGCGCGCCAGCGGTTCTGGGGCGGCGGCGAAGAGGAGCGCCGCGGCAGCGGAGATGGCGAGGGTGAGGCGGGTGCCCAGCCGGAGGTGGCCCTTGAGCCGGCTGGCATCCCCTACCGCGTAGGCGCCGGCTACGGCGGGCGTGATGGCCGTGGTCAGGGAGTACACGGCGACCATGGGGAGGAACAGAACCGGGAGGGCCATACCGGTTATCTGACCGTAGATGATCGTGGCCTCCTCCCAAGAGAGCCCCGCCGCTTGCAACCTGCGGGGTATGACCACCACGTCGAAGGTTGCCGTGAGGGAAGCGGCCAAACCTCCAATCATCAGGGGGAAAGCCAGGCGCAGGAGCCGCCCGGCGGTCCGCAGGAGACCGCGGGGGGCGTTCCACGCGGGGTGGCGGCGGAAAGGCCATGCTTGCGCCTTCTTGGCCCGGCGCCGGTACAGCCAGTAGAGGTAGGTGAGGCCGGCCGCCTCCCCGCTGGCGACGCCCAGCATGGCGCCGGCCGCGGCCATCTGCAGGCCCGAGGGGAGGAGCAGGGCCGCCAGGGTGAGCACTGTGGCGATGCGGGCCGTTTGCTCAAGGACCTGCGATACCGCGCTGGCCCCGAAATCCTGCAGGCCGTGGAAGTAGCCGCGCAGGACCGCCCCGTATGAGGAGGCGATCAGGGCCAAGGGGAGCGCCATGAGGGAGGCCAAGGTGCGGTCGTCTGTGAGGACGTGCCGTGAGATCGGTCCCGCCAGGATCCAGATCAGGCCAGCCGTGGTGATTACGGCGGCGGTCACGAGATAGAGGACGGCGCGGCGCGCTTCCTCCACCCCGCGCCAGTCCCCCCGGGCATAGTGCTCGGCCACCACAGTGGCCAGGGCGG
>JBBITQ010000031.1:0-9609 GCA_037440685.1 Clostridiales bacterium | reverse complement strand
CGTAATACCGGCCGTCCGGGTAAGCCAGGTCCTGGCCCACGAAGATGATGGGGTCGGCACCCATGCGGATGGCGGCGGAGAAGGCCGCCGTGGCCACCGAGCCCCCCACCATCACGAATCCTTTTGGACCGGTGAACCGCTCCAGCCACCGCATGAGGGGGGAGCCGAAGGACATAACCATCTTCGGCCCGCGGAACTCCTCCAGGATCTTGTAATGGGTCATGGGCTCGGCCACCAGCCAGACGTCGTCGATGTCGACGCCTTCGAAATGGCGGTAGTTGAGGAGGGAACCGTCGATGGAGAAGACCATGTCCGGATGGATCCCCCGCTTCAACACCGCCTTCAATGCCGTGTCCACGCAGAGGAGTAGGGCCCTCCCCTTGGCCTCCGCCAGGAGGTCGACATTTTTGTCCAGCGAGGGGCCGGCCGAGATGATGATGGCCGGCCGGCCGCTGAACTTGCCGAAGAGCTCGCCGACTCCCGGGCTGGCCAGCACCGCCGGCATGTTCAGGAACGTGTTCCGTAGCCAGTCGCCGCCGTGGCTCATGATCGTCACCAAATTGAGCACGGCGTTGTTGAGGGCATCACGGACCTGCTGGCGCACGGCGCGGTAGTACTCGGGGTAGCGCCGGACGGAAGCCGGGTGCTCCAGAACCGCGACCTTCTTCAGGCGATAGCAGTCGAGGACCCGGCCGAGCACCGCGCCGACCTGATCCACCCCATCGCCCACCACCCAAGAGAACCTGTCATCCTGCCAAAGCGGCCGCAGGTCCAGCGCCTCGAGGGCCTTCCGCAGCACGGCCGGATCGCGCTCGACCACAACAACCCGCGCCGCCGGGACGCGCTCGGCTAGCGCCAACAGGTGGTACCCCAAGCCAGCCCCCAGGACCACTATGACGTCCGCACCGTCCACATCTGCGTATTCTACGAGGGTATTCGCTTCCTGCCACGGCTCCACGGTGCTGTGCAGGAAGACCCGCTTGCCGCCGCACCCGCAGCGCGCGGTAGGCCACCCGCTCTCCGCCTCCAGAAGCTCCACGTCGCCCGGCGCGGAGCCCGCGATCGCCTCCGCCAGACCAGGGGCGACGTCTGCCAGTACCCTCATGTTGCTGTCCCAGTATCCCAAAGTGATCGCCCACTCCTTCCCATGGGGATGCGCGCGTCAGCAACCAGCCAGGGCCGCGCCTGCCGCGGCCGCCAGGGCCTCCACGGCCTGGAGCTCCCGCCCTAAGAACTCTAAACGGTCCGCCAGCAGCACGAAGTCCTCGGCGCCGAGGGCTTCCCGGCAACTCTCCAGGGCTCGCACCCAGCGTTCCGCCCGCGCTGCGAAGAGAGCCGCGTCGGCAGCCGGGGGCCACCCGGCGCGAACGGCGGGAGGCAGACCCGCGAGCCCGTCGAGCAGTTGTCCGACCCAGCCGAGCCCGTCCAGGCAGAGCTGAAACAGGCCGATGCCCCTGGCGCATTCCCCGGCGCGCAGCCGTACCGCGGCCTCTCTCAGGGCAGAGCGCAGCCTGGGCATGTAACCGCAGGCCTCCCACAGGCTCTCCGCCGCTAGGGTCCGGTAGCTGGCCACCTCCACGTCGAGCCGCCCCACGTCCCGGAGCGGGATCTCAGCCACCGGCCCCACTTGCTCTAACGGAACCCCGTCGACGCGGACAGCCACGATGGTGGCTCCGCCGGCCCGAGAGCGCTCTTGAATCCCCTCCAGAACCGCCGCCACCGTGTCACCCGGGGCGGCATCCCCGCATCGCTCCTCGCCGTTGATGAACAACCTCAACACTCTCCCCTCCTCCTGGGCAGGTAATAGCCGCCGCCGTTGCCGCGCCTGACCGCCACGAGCCCCATCCGCACCAGCGCCCGGGTGATGGCACGAACGTAAGAGGGCGTGAGCCGGAGCCGGCGGCCTATCTCCTCCGAGCTGACCGGATGGGCGTACGTGGCCCGCGCCTCCCTCAGCACCTGCAGGATTTCTTGGTGCGCCGGCGTCAGTTCCCCGGTGGCCACGCGATCACCCCGTTTCACCTGTCGTCAGTCGACTCGTATCTACCTCACATGACGGCAGCACACATTTCCACGCAAATGAAAAAGCCTAGCCGTTGCCCATCTGCTGGATCTGGGCCGCCAGCCAGTTGCCCTGGCTCTTCAGGCTGGCGATCGCCTTCTCCATGGCGGTGAACTGGCGCACCAACTGCGCCCGCACCAGGGCCAACCGCTTCTCCATGGCCTCGATCTGCCTCGTGTAGAAGTCCATCCGCGCCTGCAGGGTGCGCTGCACGCCCTCGATGGTGCCACCTGCCCTGGTGTAAAGGTTCAGGTGGTTCCCCAGCCGCACGGCGATACCGTCGGCAGCCTGGTTGAAAAGCTGGTAGACGCCGTCCGGATTGGCAGCGATGGCGTCCCGCAGCTTGGCCTCGTCGACGACCAGCGTGCCGCCCTTGGCGGCCGTCACCCCGTCAGACACGTCCACGCCGATCTGCCAGAGCTGATTCATCGTGGCGGGCAAGCCGGAGACCACGCCGCTCACGTCGCTCCGCATCTTCACCTGCAGTTGGCCGAGGGCCGTGTCGCCCTGCAGCGCGCCTGTCTTGGCCAGCTTGGACTGGATGAACTCGTAGGCGCTGTTGTACTGCTCGACGAATGCCTTCACGGCGGCAACCGCCTTGTCGACGTCGGCGGCCACCTCCACCTTGGTGGCGACCCAGTTGCCCGCCGCGTCCTTGGGGCTGACGCCGTTCAGGTTCAGAGTCACCCCCGGGAGCACGTCCGCGACGACGTTGCTCGACCGCGTGATGGCTTGTCCGTCGATGGTGAACGCAGCGTCGGCCGCGGCCACCAGCTCGTTCTTGACCGTGCCATTGGCCGTGAGGATCCCCAACTGCTCCAACGGCTTGTTGGTGGCGTCATCGACGAACGTGATGCGGGTCGCCCCGGTGGCGTTCCGCGTGATCACCAGGCGATTGTCGACGACGCTCGCCGTCACCCCGATGCTCGCGGTGCCGTTGATGGTAGCCGCCAGGGAGGTGAGGGAGTCGGTGGCCTGAATCACGACCGTCTGCCCGTTGATCTGGACCGTCCCCCCGTTGAACCCCGGGATGAGCGCGTTGAGCGGGCTCGTGGCGTCGGGCTGCCGGTCCGAGGCCACCCGGTGGGCCTGGGCGAGCTGGGTCACCACGAGGGAATAGGAGCCGGTCGCCGCCGCGGTATCCGCTGCGCCCGTCACCACCGCCTCGTTACCGGACCGGACAACACGGCCCTTCATGGTGGATACCAGCTTGAGGTCAGCCAGCTTGGCCTGGAGGTTGGAAAGCCGCGTGGCAACGTCCTTCCAGACGTCGTACTTGACCTGGATGGCCTCTCTCCGCTGCTGATAGAGCGCGATGGGTCGCCGTTCGACGGCCATCAACTGCTCGATGATGGCGGTGGTGTCACCGCCCAGTTGCAAACCCACTCGGTCTACCCCCTTCTCCTAGCGATCCCGCCTCACAGTCTCTTGTCCAGGATCAAGCCCGCTACTCTGGCAAGCTCGGCGGCCAGGTCGAGCAGTTCCTCAGGGGGGATCTCATCCACGACCTCGCCGCTCTCGCGGTCGATCACCTGCACCATCACCCGCCCGGTCTCCTCGTGGACGCGAAACCGGAGTTGCCGGTCGAAGGCTGCCGCCAGCCGGTCGCGTGCCTCCTCCGCCACTGCCCGGGCTCTATCCGGGGGCATCCCCTGAGCCTCCGCCGCGCGGCCGGGAACGACTGGGGCCTCGCCCTGCCCCGGATGCACCGCCCTGACCACCCGCGCCAGGGTTGGCTTATGGAGGCTGACACCCTCCACACCCATCGCCGTTCCCCCTTTCCCTGCCGCGTCAGCGCCGACCATCCATTGCTTTCATCAACCGGGGAAGCCGGTGAGCGCCGCGCCCACCGGCTTCCCCGGAGCATCTCCCGTCAGCCGAGCAGCTTCAGGACCGACTGCGGTTTCATGTTGGCCTGCGCCAGCATGGCCGTGCCGGCCTGGATCAGGATCTGGTTCTTGGTGAACTCGGTCATCTCTTTGGCCATGTCCACATCGCGGATGCGGGACTCGGCCGCCGTCAGGTTCTCGGCCGCTACGCCCAGGTTGGTGATGGTGTGCTCCAGGCGGTTCTGGTAGGCGCCGAGCTTGGCGCGCACCGTGGAGACGCGCTCGATGGCCGTGTCCAGCGTCACGATCGCCTGGGACGCCTTGGCAGCGGTGGAGATCTTCAGGGCCGATCCATTCGCGTTAACAAGGCCCAATCCATTGACACCCTTGGTCATGGCCGAGATGGTGACCGTCATCACCTGGCCGTTGTTAGCCCCCACCTGGAACTTGGCCTGGTTGAAGCTCTGGCCGGTGAGCAGCTTCTTCTTGTTGAACTCGGTGGAGTTGGCGATGCGCTGCACCTCATCGATGAGCTGGTCGACTTCCTTCTGGAGCTGGGCCCGGTCGGCGTCGGTCAGCGTGCCGTTGGCCGCCTGGACGGCCAGCTCCCGCATGCGCTGCAGGATGCTATGGGTCTCGTTCAGGGCGCCCTCCGCCGTCTGCAGGAGGGAGATGGCGTCCTGGGCGTTGCGCTGGGCCGTGACCAGGCCGGTGATCTGGGCGCGCATCTTCTCCGAGATGGCCAAGCCCGCGGCGTCGTCGGACGCGCGGTTGATGCGGAAGCCCGAGGACAGCCGCTCCAGCGACTTGCCGAGGGCGCTGTCCGTCGCCAGCATGTTCCGCCAGGCGTTGAGGGACGCGACGTTGTGGTTGATGCGCAACTCCTTCATCCTCCTTGATCTTTCGCCCCGCCGCGAGTGCAGCACGGTGGCGCCTCGCCGCCTGGACACGCGGGCTCCGGGGCTTGGTCTCCGGCGACATCCCTGTCGCCGGGTCCTAACCTAATTCCCTTATCGGCATGCTCACCTGAGGCTTTTAGCCGGGTTTGTCGATCCCCCGCACTCAGAGTCAGGGCAGGGGGATACGACCGCCATTTGAAAGGCGGGCGATGAAAGGGGAGACGAAATGGGGGACAAGGGATCAACCGCTACTCGCCGGCACCTTCTGGCGGCAGTCTCTCGAAGATGCCGGCGGAGGGCAACGGCCGGGTGGACCCGGCGGCGCGCAGGTTCTCGGCCCGCACCGCCTCGTAGACCTCCTTGCGCAGGATGGTCACGCCGGGAGGCGCCACGACCCCGATGCGCACCTGAGCGTTCGGCCCGGCACCCTTGATCTGAACGATCTTGATCTCGACGTCATCTCCGATGAGGATGCTCTGATCCAGCTTGCGGGTGAGAACCAGCATGCCGTTTCCTCCCTGAAACGCTGCGCGCCCTCCCTGGCACATCCCGGCCTATCCGAACAGCCGGTGCCTGATCGGATAGCGATCATCGGGGAGTATGACCTGCTTGCCCAGGCGGGCGGCCGGGTTCAGCACCAGGGGTGCCCGCAGGTTCACCGTCATCTCCCGAACGTCCTCCGGCAGCACGGCGATCACCAGCAGGATGCCCGGGGTCTCCCCGTCCAGCCCCAGGCTTGCGCGCTCTTCCTCGGGGATCTCCGGCCGGTATTCCGGGATCGCCCTGGCCGGTTCCAGAACGACGAAAGAGATGTCCCCATCATCGAGAGACTGCATGTATCTCATGGGGCCATCCGGATCCGGGGCGACGAAGACGAAGCGGTGCAGGCCCCTCAGGCCATACAGGCCCGCGGGAAAGACATAGACCTCTTCCTCCCTGACTTCCAGGTTCCCGAACAGCCGCGTCTGGACGACCATCTCTTGCGCTCCTCATCACAGGCCGACCGCGTCTCACCGGAGGAAGTCCAAAAGGGTCGGCTGCACTAGGCGGGCGGCGGCTGCCAGCGCCGCCTGGTAGGCATTCTCCTGCATCGCCAGCCGCACCGCGGTCTCGGCCAGATCGGCATCCTCCACCGTCGACTGGAGCTGGGTGACGCTTAGCTCCATGTCCTGCAGCCGCTGGAGGGCCAGTTCCAGGCGGTTCATCTTGGCGCCCACCTGGGAACGGAAGGAGAGGAAACGGTCGAGCTCCCCCTCCAGGGCGCCGATGTCCGCGCCGACCGCCGCCACGTCGCCATTCTGCAGGTCGGTGGCCAGTTGGGCGAAGACGGTCAGGGCCTGAGAGAACACCTGGTCGCCAAGGAGGTTGATGCTCACCGTCACCCCCGGCCCGATCTCCCGCAGGATGTCGGCCGGGGCCGCGTCACCCAGGTAGTTGCCGGCGGCGTCGAAGGGCGGCTGCTGCGTCTGATGGCCGCCGAAGATAAAGCGGTCGCCGTGGGCCACGTTGCCGAGCTGGATGAGCTCGTCCCGCAACTGCCGCACCTCCTCGGCCAGCGCCTGGAACGCGCCTGGGGGCAGGTGGCTGTTGGCCCCCTCCACCGCGATCTCCTTGGCGCGCTGGATCAGGTCGGTGGCGTTCTTCAGCGCCGCCTCGGTGGCGGAGAGCCAGTCACGGGCATCGGCCGCGTTGGCCTGGAACTGGCGCAACATGCCGATATTGGTGCGATGGCGCAGCGAGGCGATGACGCCGATGGGATCGTCCGAGGGCCGGTTCAGGCGCCGCCCGGAGGACACCTGCATGTGGGTGGCCATGCGGCGCTGGTCCGCCGCGGTGATGTCAGCCAGGATGCGACTGACGAGGTTGTTCTCCGTGATCCGCACGGCGCGCCCCTCCCTTACCTGCTGAGGATGCCGAGCCGGTTGATTATCGTGTCGAGCATCTCGTCCATCACGTTCACCAGCCGCGCCGCGGCGTTGAAGGCGTGCTGGGACTTGATGATCTCCATCATCTCCTCGTCGATGTTCACTCCGGAAACGGACTGGCGCTGATGGTCGAGCTGATCGACCAGGAGCTTCTGGCTCTCGGCCATGCGCTGGGCCTCTTGGGCCTGTGCCCCCAGGACGCCCACCATGGAGCGGTAGAAGTCATCGGTGTTGAAGCCATCCAGGTCAGTAAGATGAGTATAACGGATGTTGGAGATGGCGAGGGCGTTGGAGCCGTCGCCGGGGTGATCCTGCTGGGCCGCTGCCGCGATGCGGCGCACGTCGGCCACGATGGCGGGGTTAACCGCTAGGGTCTGGACGTCGAAGGCGGCCGGATCCGGGTTCACGAAGAAGTCCTCCCAGGCGGTGCCGGCCACGGACGCCCCGTTCAGGTCGGCGCCTCGCCTATGGATGTTGTTGGTCTCGGTGGCGATGGCCCGGATCAGGTCTGTGAGCTGCTGTTTGTAGTAAGGGACGACCGCATCCCTCAACTCGAAGTAGGCCCCCAGTTCCCCGCTGGTGATCTGGGCGATGGTGCTGAAGCCCTCCCAGCGCAGGCGCCAGAGTTTGCCATTGGCCGGGTCGGCCTCGACGAGCAACCTGTTGGCGCGGACGCCGTCCACGAGGGCCACGCCGTCGACGAGGACGCGGATCATCCCGTTGGGAGCATCCACGGTGACGAGATCCACGATGCGGGAGAGCCGGTCCACCAGTTGTTCGCGCTGATCGAGCAGGTCGTTCGGCGCCTGGCCCACGCCCGTTACGTAGGCGATGCGTTCGTTCAGGGCCGCGATCTGGGCGGCCAGGCCGTTGATCTCCTTAGCCTTATTTTCGATGGAGGAGTTCAGGTTCATCCGCATCTCGTTCAGCTGGCGGTCGGCGAACTGAAAGGCCTCGACCAGGGCCAGGGCGCGCTGCTTGACCGCCTCGCGCGCCGCCTGGCTCTCGGGGTTATTCGCGAGGCCTTGCCAGGACTCCCACCACTGGTCCATCAGCGCGCGGAGGGAGTAGTCGGACGGCTCATTGACCAGGTACTCTATCTCGCCCAGCACCTGATCCCGCGTCTGCCAGCGCCCCAGGGCGCCTGACTGGCTCCAATACTGGCGGTCGAGGAAGGAGTCGCGGACGCGGGTAATCTGGGCGACCTCCACGCCGGTGCCGATCTGACCGATGCCCGCGTAGTTGAGCCCCACGGCCTCCGGGAAAGGAGGGGTGGTGCGGAGGTTGGCCCGCTGGCGGGAGTATCCGGGCGTATTAGCGTTGGCCACGTTGTGGCCCGCCACGTCCATGGCCTGCCGGTGGGCCAGGAGAGCCCTTTTGGCGATCTCGAAGCCCAGGAAGGAGATGCCCATCCCACCGCCCCCTCTAGGCGCGCCGGTTGAACAGCCGGAGCGACACCGGCCCGCGCTGCCGCCTGCCGTCGTCGCCGTAGGTGGCGCTGGCCTCGCCGGCCAGGGCGTCCATAGTGAAGGCGATGTAGGCCAGGGACTGCTGGATCAGCTCGGCGTTCGCCTGGTTCAGGGCGGTGAGTTCGTTGATGAGGCCCACCAGCGCCTGCTGCTTCTCCAGCAGCAGAAGGCCGTAGGACGACCCCACGGCCTCGGCCAGACGGGTGACCGTCAATTCCCCCGGCGTCACCCCGAAGCAGCTCGCCAGATCGCACTGCAAAGCGTACCGCGCTTCCTCCACCTCAGCCACGGATTTGAGCAGGTCCTGCTCCCGGGCCAGGATCCGTTCCAAATCAGACAGTCTCCCGCCGACCAGTGCCCGCTGCTTCTCCCGGGCGAGATCCACGAGGTCTCCATAGAGGGCGGCCTCGTCACCCAGCAACTTCACCATCGTCCCCAGCCGTTCGCCCTGGTTATCCCTCGACCGACTCTGCATGTGGCGCCATCCTTTCAGGCCAGCTTGTCTCCCAGCAGGCGGGACACGATCTGGGTGGCCACCAGATCCCCGTTGACGTCGTAAGTCCCGTTGGCGAGGCGCTCCTTGATCGGGGCTACCAGCTCCTCGCGGACATCGGGGACGCGCTCCAGCAGCTCCTGCAGCCGCCTCATCTCCTGAGCCTTGGGGGAGTAGGTCACGCGGTCCTTGCCCCCGCCCCCGGCCCGCATCGCGACAGGGGACTGGAGCCCCGCATCGCGCGGCTTCTCTACGTAGGTTCGCACGAGGTTGTTCAGTTCGCCGCGGGAAATCTTCATCCGGCCGGCCCCCCTGGCACAAGTGCTCGAAATACGATATCGGTTGAACGTCCCTTGCAGTTTAGGACTCAGGACCTATTCGTGCTACTATTTTACCTTTTGTCGTGGCCGCCCCGGTAGACCCGGTCAGAGACATAGACCCGTCCCCGCGCGTCTCCGCCGCCGGGAGGTTCAGAAGCCTCTGGAGCTACCGCAGCCCGGAGGATGTCTTCCAGGAGCGCGGCACACCGGTTGCAGAAGCGACCGCCGGGTATCGGGGCACCGCAGCGCTGGCACGTTATCAGCGCCTTTGCTCCCCCTTCGACCTGCAGCCGCCCCTGGCGCAGAAAACGGAGGATATCGCTCCGTTCCACGCCGGTGGCCTCGACCGTCTCCTCGATAGAGGACCCGGGGTGTTCGGCAAGGTACTGGCGCACGCGGTTGAAGGCTTCCTCCTCCTCTTCCAGGCAGGAGTCGCACAGGTGCTGGCCCACGTAAAGGAAGGGCTTTCCGCAGCGATGGCAGTTGCGCAGGTCCATCCCCATACCCCCAGTTGCTGCGCTTTAGAGGGCGTAGGCCACCACCAGCACGTCCACCCTGCGCGCGCCACTCTCGAGGAGGACCTCCGCGCAGGCGGACACCGTGGCCCCTGTA
>JBBITQ010000030.1:0-9692 GCA_037440685.1 Clostridiales bacterium | reverse complement strand
GTGGGCGAGCGGGAGATGGTGGTGCGGCGGCTGCGCATGATCCCCGTGGAGGTGGTGGTGCGCAACGTCGCGGCGGGGAGTCTGGCCAAGCGGCTGGGCCTGGCCGAGGGGACGGCCATGTCCCGGCCGGTGCTCGAGTACTACCTCAAGAACGATGAACTGGGCGACCCGATGGTGAACGAGTACCACATCTACGCGCTAGACCTCGCCACGCCGGAGCAGTTGCGGGCCATGGCGGACACGGCCTTCAAGGTGAACGAGGAATTGTCGGCGTTTCTGGCGCCGCGGGGGCTGCGTCTGATAGACTTCAAACTGGAGTTCGGCCTGGACGACCGGGGGCGCGTCGTCCTGGGCGACGAGATCTCGCCCGACACATGCCGCTTCTGGGACGCGGAGACGGGTGAGAAGCTAGACAAGGACCGCTTCCGGCGCGACATGGGCGGCGTGGAGGAGGCCTATCAAGAGGTCCTGCGGCGGTTGGCGGGCGAGCCGGCGCGCCGGTAGGGGCGGCGGGCGCCGCGCCGGCGCGGCCGCGCGCTTGCCGGCGACTGGGCACACGGGGTGGGATGTACGGTGTGGAGGGCGGAGATCCGCGTGCGGCTGAAGAAAGGGGTGCTGGATCCCCAAGGCGCGGCCGTGGAGCGGTCCCTAGCCGCCTTGGGTTACCAGGGAGTGGCCGGGGTGCGGGTGGGCAAGCTCCTGGAACTCACCATCGACGCGCCGGGGCGGGAAGAGGCGGAGCGCTGGGTGGACGAGATGTGCCGGCGACTGCTGGCCAACCCGGTGATCGAGGAGTACGCCTTCGATCTGCGGGAGGCCGTACCTTGAGGGCGCGGCGCCAGGCGGGAGGCGAGGTGGTCTCGTGCGCTTCGCGGTGATCGTGTTCCCCGGCTCCAACTGCGACGTCGACGCCTACCACGCGGTGCGCGACGCCCTGGGCGAGGAGGCCGAGTACGTCTGGCACGAGGAGCGCGACCTCGGCCGGTTCGACTGCGTGATCCTGCCGGGCGGTTTCTCCTATGGGGATTACCTGCGCCCCGGCGCCATCGCCCGCTTCGCCCCCGTGATGGAGGCGGTGCGAGCCTTCGCTGCCGCCGGCGGGCCGGTGATCGGCATCTGCAACGGGTTTCAGATCCTGTGCGAGGCGGGGCTCCTGCCGGGGGCGCTCCGGCGCAACGCCGACCTCCGCTTCCACTGCGAGTTCGTGCACCTGCGGGTGGAGAGCACGCGGACGCCGTTTACCGCCGCCTGCCGGCGGGGCGAGGTGCTGGCCATCCCCATCGCCCACGGGGACGGGAACTACTACGTGGATCCGGACACGCTGGCCCGGATGGAGGAGCGCGGCCAGGTGGTGTTCCGGTATTGCACGCCGGACGGCCGCGTGACGCCCGAGGCCAATCCGAACGGCTCGGTCGCCAACATCGCGGGGGTCTGCAACGAGGCGGGCAACGTAGTGGGCATGATGCCGCATCCGGAGCGGGCGGTGGCGGAGATACTGGGCGGGACGGACGGGCTCAAGATCTTCCGCTCCATCGTCGCGGCAGCGGGGGAGCGGCAGGGCACGCGGGCTTGATCGCGGAGCACTGGCAGGGGGGACGCGGATGGGGGCGCCGGGGACAGCGCAGGCGGCGCGCTGGAAACAGGTGGGGCTGACCGAGGCGGAGTACCGCCGGGTGGTGGAGCTCCTCGGCCGGGAGCCCAACGACCTGGAGCTCGGCCTCTATGGCGTGATGTGGTCGGAGCACTGCAGCTACAAGAGTTCCCGCCTGCACCTGAAGCGCCTGCCCACCGAGGGGGAGCGCGTGCTGGTGGGACCGGGCGAGAACGCCGGGGTGCTGGACATCGGCGGGGGCCTGGCCCTGGCGGTGCGCTGCGAGAGCCACAACCACCCCAGCGCCATCGAGCCCTACCAGGGCGCCGCCACGGGCGTGGGCGGCATCCTGCGCGACATCTTCACCATGGGTGCGCGGCCGGTGGCGCTCCTGGACTCCCTGCGCTTCGGTCCGCTGGCGCCGGGTCCGGCGCCCCGGGGCACCGACCACCCCGGCACCGACGCGGGGCGGGCCGCGCGCAACCGGTACCTCTTCGCGGGCGTCGTCAAGGGGATAGGCGATTACGGCAATTGCACCGGCATCCCCACCGTGGGCGGCGAGGTCTACTTCGAGGAATGCTATAGCGAGAACCCCCTGGTTAATGTGATGTGCGTGGGCCTGATACGGGCCGACCGCATCGTGCGCGGCCGGGCCGAGGGCGTCGGCAACCCCATCTACCTGGTGGGGGCCAAGACGGGCCGCGACGGCATCCACGGCGCCAGCCTCCTGGCCTCGCAGGAGTTCACCGAGGCGGCCGATGAGATGCGCCCCGCCGTCCAGGTGGGGGACCCCTTCATGGAGAAGCTCCTCATCGAGGCATGCCTGGAGCTCATGGAGACGGACGCCGTCGCCGGGGTCAACGACCTCGGGGCGGCCGGGCTCACCTCGGCCCTGTCGGAGACCGCGAGCCGCGCGGGCAACGGGGTGGAGGTCGATGTGGTGTTCGTCCCCCGGCGCGAGGAGGGGATGACCCCCTATGAGGTCATGCTCTCGGAGTCCCAGGAGCGGATGCTGGTGATCGTGAAGCGGGGGCGCGAGGCCGAGGTGGAGGCCATCTTCCGTAAGTGGGGTCTGGACGCCACGCCCATCGGCCGCGTCACCGGCGATGGGATGTTGCGGGTCCTGGACGGCGGGCGGGTGGTGGCCGAGGTCCCGGTCCGCACCCTGACGGCCGAGGCGCCGGCCTACGACCGCCCGGCGGAGCAGCCAGCCTACCTCGATGCCGTGCGGGCCTTCGACCCCGAGTCCCTGCCCGAGCCGCGTCCGGACGAACTGGCGGGCATCCTGCGCCGCCTGCTGGCGTCGCCCAACGTCGCCAACCGGGGGTGGATATACAGGCAGTACGACCACATGGTCAGGACGAGCACCGTGCTGCTGCCGGGGGCGGACGCCGCCGTCCTGCGGGTGGGGAGCGGGGCGGGGGTGGCGCTGGCAACCGACGGCAATGGGCGCTACTGCCACCTCGATCCCTTCACCGGCGCGGCCATCGCCGTGGCCGAGGCGGCCCGGAACGTCGTGTGCGTGGGGGCGCGGCCCATCGGGCTCACCAACTGCCTGAACTTCGCCAGCCCGGAGCGCCCCGAGGTGATGTGGCAGTTCCACCAGACCATCGAGGGGATGCGCGCGGCTTGCCTCGCCCTGGGCATACCGGTGACGGGGGGGAACGTGAGTTTCTACAATGAGACGCTGGGCCGCGGCGTCTACCCGACGCCGGTCATCGGCATGGTCGGCCTCTTGGAGGATGTGGAGCAGAGGCTCACCCCCGGCTTCAAGGAGGCCGGGGACGTCGTGGTGTTGCTGGGCGCGCCGGACGGCGTCGGCCCCGGCGATGGCGTGGGCGGGTCGGAGTATCTCAAGGTGGTGCATGGCCGGGTGGCCGGGTGGCCGCCGGCCCTCGACCTGGGCGCGGAGGCCCGCTTGCAGCGGGCCGTGCTGGCTGCCACCAGCGCCGGGGTCCTGCGCTCGGCCCATGACACGAGCGAGGGCGGCCTGGCCGTGGCGCTGGCAGAGTGCTGTTTCGCCGGCGAGCCGGGGGCGCGCGGGGCCGAAGTCAGCCTGCGGGAGCTGTCCGGGCGCCTCGACTTCTTGCTCTTCGCCGAGGCCCAGTCCCGGGTCGTGGCGTCGGTGCGGCCCGGCGACCTGCCCAAGCTGCAGGAGATTGCTGAGCGGGAGGGCGTGCCGTGCACGGTCTTGGGCCGGGTGGCGGCAGACCGGCTCACGGTCCTGACCGTCGGCGGCACGCTCATCGATGAGGAGACGGCACGGCTGGAAGAGGTCTGGAGGGAGGCCCTGCCTTGTTCGATGGGATAGAACCCGAGGTGTTGGCCGGCGCGCAGCGAGAAGCGAGGGACGAGTGCGGCGTCTTCGGCATCTTCGGGCATCCGGACGCCGCGCGGCTCACCTACTTCGGTCTGTACGCCCTGCAGCACCGCGGCCAGGAGAGCGCGGGGATCGCCGTGGCGCGCGATGGGCGCTGCGACGTGCACAAGGGGATGGGGCTGGTCTCGGAGGCCCTCGATCCACGCCGCATCGCGGAGATGGCGGGGGACCGGGCGGTGGGGCACGTGCGCTACTCGACCACCGGTTCCAGTTCCCTCGTCAACGCCCAGCCGCTCGTGGTCTCCTTCCGCCAGGGCGAGGTGGCCCTGGCCCACAACGGCAACCTCGTCAACGCGGCCGCCCTGCGGGAAGCCTTCGAGCAGGACGGCTCGATCTTCCAGACCACTTCCGACACCGAGGTGATTGCGCACCTCATGGCCCGCTCGGGGCACCGTGAACTGGAGGACTCGCTGGTGTACGCCCTTCGGGAGGTCAAGGGCGCCTTCGCTCTGGTGCTGCTCACCCCGCACAAGCTGGTGGCCGCGCGCGACCCCCTGGGCATCCGGCCCCTCTCCCTCGGCCGCCTGGGTGCCGCCTATGTGGCGGCCTCCGAGACATGCGCCCTGGATGCCGTGGGGGCGGACTTCTGGCGCGATGTGGAGCCGGGGGAGATCTTCATCGTGGACGAGCGCGGGCCGCGGAGCATCCGCTTTGCTCCCAACGGCCGGCGCGCCCTCTGCGTCTTCGAGTTCATCTACCTGGCGCGCCCGGACAGCGACCTGGCCGGCGCCAACGTGCACCTGGTGCGCAAGGAACTGGGGCGGCTCCTGGCCCGGGACCACCCGGCTCCCGCCGACCTGGTGATAGGTGTCCCCGATTCCAGCATCTCGGCCGCCTCCGGGTTTGCCGAGGAGGCCGGCATACCGTACGAGATCGGCCTCATCAAGAACCGGTACGTAGGGCGCACCTTCATCCAGCCGACCCAGCAGAGCCGCGCCACGGGCGTGCGGCTGAAGTTCAACCCGGTGCGCGAGGTGGTGCGCGGCAAGCGGGTGGTCCTGGTGGACGACTCCATCGTGCGGGGGACGACGCTGCGCTACCTGGTGTCCCTGGTGCGCGAGGCCGGGGCGCGAGAGGTGCACGTGCGGATCAGCTCGCCTCCCTACGTGAACCCGTGCTACTACGGCATCGACACCTCGAGCCGGGGCGAGCTGGTGGCGGCGAGCCGGACCGTCGACGAGGTGCGCGCCTACATCGGGGCCGACAGCCTGGCCTATCTCTCCCTGGAGCGCCTGGCCTCGGCCATCGGCCGCGCGGTGGACGAGTTCTGCGCCGCCTGCTTCACCGGCCAGTACCCGGTGCCGCCGGAGGGCGCGGTGGGCAAGTTCGCCCTGGAGGGGCTGGTCGCCGGCGAGCGGACCGGCGGGCGCCCGTGAGCCTGCCGCCCGCCATCACCATCCCCTTTTTCGTCAGCCTGGCCGCCATCCCGGTCTGCATGAGCCTCTTCCTCTACCTTTTCACGGTGAGGAAAGAGCCGCGGAAAGCCCTCGTCTTCTTTCTCCTGGCTCTCGCGGCTATTATCGTTTTCTTCTCCGTGTTGAGAGCGACACAACGCCGCCTGTCGACGGGTCTTGCCGTCCCGGGGTCAGCGCCGTTCGCCGGGGTCGTTCGTTGACCGGCTCCGCCTCCGGCCGGTCGGGGTCTCCCAGACCGGCATAGAGCTCCCCGCAACCTGGCGACATCGGGGTGCCCCGGCCCAGCCTGTCAAGCTGGGGGCGGCGCCGGTATCGGGCGCCGCCGGCGTTCGCTATGCCCCGCTCGGTTTTCGGTGTACAATACACCCTTGGGACCCTTCCCCCTCATGGAGTGATCTTGGCGTGGAGCGTTCTGACAACCCCGTTTGGACCTACCGCGGCGCCGGAGTGGACATCGAGGCCGGCGAGCAGGCCGTGGAGCTGATGAGGCAGCACGTCCGCCGCACCTTCCGGCCCGAGGTGCTCGCCGACCTGGGCGGCTTCGGCGGGCTATTCGCCTTCCCCGCGGAGCGCTACCGGGAACCGGTGCTGGTGGCGGGGGCGGACGGGGTGGGCACGAAGCTGAAGATCGCCTTCGCCCTCGACCTTCACGACACGGTGGGCGTCGACTGCGTGGCCATGTGCGTCAACGACGTGCTGGTCCATGGCGCCGAACCCCTCTTCTTCCTCGATTACCTGGCCACGAGCAGGCTCTCCCCTCAACAGGCCGCCGACATCGTCAAGGGCGTGGCGGAGGGCTGCGCCCAGGCCGGCTGCGCCCTCCTGGGCGGTGAGACGGCCGAACTGCCGGGCTTCTACGCCCCCGGGGAATACGACCTGGCCGGGTTCGCCGTGGGTGTCGTGGAGCGCGGCCGCTTGATAGACGGCACCGGCGTGGAGGTCGGGGATGCCATCGTGGGTATCGCCTCCTCGGGCCTGCACAGCAACGGCTTCTCCCTGGTGCGCCGGCTGCTCCTGGAAGAGGCCTGGCTGCCGCTGGATCACCACGTGCCCGAATTGGGGCGGGTGCTGGGCGAGGAACTGCTGGAGCCCACCCGCATCTACGTGAAGCCGATCCTGGCCCTGCTCGCCGAGGGCTTTCCCGTGAAGGCCATGGCCCACATCACGGGCGGCGGCCTCACCGGCAACATCCCGCGGGCGCTGCCTGACGGGACGGCGGCCCTCCTGCGGCCGGGGACGTGGCCGGAGCCTCCCATCTTCAGCTTCATCCGCGAGACGGCCCGCCGCCTGGGCGGGGTCATCCCCGAGGACGAGATGCGGCGCACCTTCAACCTGGGCCTGGGCCTGATCCTGGTCGTCCCCGCCGGCGCCGCGGACGGGGTGGTGCGGCGGCTGCGGGAGCTGAGGCAGGAGGCCTGGATCGTCGGCGAGATCCTGGGGGGCGAGCGCAAGGTTGTCTACGCCGACTGACAGCGACCGGGGCCGGACGGCGGTCAGCCGGCTGAGGCTGGGCGTCCTGGCCTCGGGGCGAGGCAGCAACCTGCAGGCGATCATGGACGCCATCGCCGCCGGGCGGTTGCCGGCCCAAGTGGTGGTGGTGCTGAGCGACAAGCAGGGGGCTGTGGCGCTGGAGAGGGCGCGCGCGGCGGGCATCCCCGCGGAGTTTGTCGACCCGGCATCTTTCCCGAGCCGCGAGGCCTTCGACCGGCGCCTGGCCGAGCGTCTCAAGGCCTACGGCGTAGACCTGGTGGTGCTGGCCGGCTTCATGCGCATCCTGAGCCCGGCCTTCGTGCGCGCCTTCCCGGGCCGCATCATGAACATCCACCCCTCCCTGCTCCCGGCGTTCCCGGGGCTGCACGCCCAGCGCCAGGCCCTGGAATACGGGGTCAAGGTGAGCGGGTGCACCGTCCACTTCGTCGACGAGGGGCTGGACAGCGGCCCCATCATCATGCAGGCGGCAGTGCCGGTGCGCGAGGGGGATACCGAGGAGAGCCTGGCCGCGCGCATCCTGGAGCAGGAACACCGCCTCTACCCCGACGCCATCCGCCTGTTCGCCGAGGGGCGGCTCCAGGTGGAGGGGCGGCAGGTACGCATCCGGGAGGCCGGTGCCCTTGAGGAGTGAAGAGTGTGATTAGGCGCGCCTTGCTCAGCGTCTCGGATAAGCGGGGCATCGTGGAGTTTGCCCGGGGCCTCGCCGGGCTGGGGGTGGAGATCGTCTCTACGGGGGGTACGTCCGCCGTCCTGCGGGAGGCGGGGATCCCGGTCACGTCCATCGAGGGTTTGACCGGTTTCCCGGAGATCCTGGACGGTCGCGTCAAGACCCTGCATCCCAAGGTGCACGGCGGGATCTTGGGGCGGAGAGACCTGCCCGAGCACCGGCGGCAGATGGAGGAGCATGGCATCGTCCCCATCGACCTCGTCGCCGTCAACCTCTACCCTTTCCGCGCGACGGTGAGCCGGCCGGGGGTGACTCTTGAGGAGGCCATCGAGAACATCGACATTGGCGGTCCGTCCATGGTGCGCTCGGCGGCGAAGAACCATCGGGACGTGATCGTCGTCGTCAACCCCGACCGTTACGGCCAGATACTGGATGAGCTGCGCGCGCGGGGCGACGTGGACGCGGCCACGCGGCTGGTCCTGGCGGTGGAGGCCTTCCGCCACACCGCCTTCTACGACGCCCTCATCAGCGAGTACCTCGGGGCGCAGGCGGGGTCCGGGCTGCTGGACTTCCCGCGCGAGCTCACCCTGGCCTTCGAGAAGGTAGAGGCGCTGCGGTACGGCGAGAACCCGCACCAGCGGGCGGCCTTCTACCGCGACCCCCTGCCGGCCGGGCCGGCGCTGGCGGCGGCGGAGCAGCTCCAGGGCAAGGAGTTGTCCTACAACAACCTGAACGATGCCCACGCCGCCTGGGCGCTGGTGTGGGAGTTCGCAGAACCGGCCGCGGTGGCCGTGAAGCACGCTAACCCGTGCGGCGTGGCGGTGGCCGGTACGCCGGCCGAGGCATACCGGAAAGCCCACGACGCCGATCCGGTGTCGATCTTCGGGGGGATCGTGGCCCTGAACCGCCCCGTCGACGGCGAGGCGGCCCGGGCGATGGCAGAGGTCTTCCTGGAGGTGGTCATCGCCCCGGATTTCACGGCGGAGGCGCGGGAGGTGCTGAGGGCCAAGAAGAATCTCCGCCTGCTGAAAGCCGCGCCTCCCGAACACGCCGGCGCCTGGCGCGGCGCCGGTGGTCCGCCACGGCTGATCGACCTCCGCCGCGTCGACGGCGGCCTCCTCATCCAGGAGGCGGATCCGCCCGGAGCGGATCCGGGCGAGTGGCGCTGCGTGAGCCGGGTGCGGCCCGAGCCGGCTGACCTGGCGGAACTGCTCTTCGCCTGGAAGGTGGTCAAGCACGTCAAGTCTAACGCCATCGTGGTGGCGCGGGGTGGCCAGACGCTCGGCGTCGGGGCCGGGCAGATGAACCGCGTGGACGCCGCCCGCATCGCCCTGCGTCAGGCGGGGGCAGCGGCCCGGGGCGCCTACCTGGCCTCGGACGCCTTCTTCCCCTTTCCCGACGTGGTGGAGGCGGCGGCGGCGGCGGGCATCCGCGCCATCGTGCAGCCGGGTGGCTCCATCCGCGACGAGGAGTCGGTGCGCGCGGCGGACGCGCACGGGCTCGTCATGATGTTCACGGGGCGGCGCCATTTCAAGCACTAGGGCCGGGCCGCGGCCTTTTCCTCGGGGGTGTGGCCATTGCGCGTTTTGGTCTTGGGAGGCGGGGGGCGTGAGCATGCCCTGGTATGGAAGCTGCGCCAGAGCCGCCTGGTGCAGGACGTCTGCTGTATGCCGGGGAACGCCGGGATCGCTCGCCTGGCGCGCTGCGTCCCCGGCGATCCCACGGACGTGGCGGCGGTGGCGGATTTCGCCTCCCGGGAGCGGATCGACCTCACCGTCGTCGGCCCCGAGGCGCCGCTGGTGGCAGGGGTCGCGGACGAACTCGAGCGGCGGGGGATGAGGGTGTTCGGGCCCTCCCGGGCGGCGGCCGAGATCGAGGGGAGCAAGGCCTTCGCCAAGGGGCTGATGGCCCGCCACGGCATCCCTACGGCTGCCTACGCCGCCTTCACGGACCCGGCGGCCGCGGACGCCTATCTCACCGGGCGGCAGGGGCCGCTGGTGGTCAAGGCCGACGGCCTGGCGGCGGGCAAGGGCGTGGTCGTGTGCGGGGACGCGACGGAGGCGCGGGAATGGGTGCGCCGGATCATGGTGGACCGCATCTTCGGCGCGGCCGGCGACCGGGTGGTGATCGAGGAACACCTGGAGGGCG
>JBBITQ010000029.1:5918-9696 GCA_037440685.1 Clostridiales bacterium | reverse complement strand
CCGATCGCTGGTTACAAGTCCATCGACTGCGACTTCGGGCTCTTCGCCGGCATGGTCGATGCCGAGTGGAAGCGCGCGCACATGCGCACCCTCCTCGCCGCGGGGACGGCGGCTCTAGCGGGTCAGACCGCCTGACCGCCGCCCGGGGCCGTTTCACCGCGACCACGATGGATTAAGGGAAAGGAGGCGGTGACCAGATGGCAGTGCGCAGCGACGACCTGCTCAGCATGGCAACCGCGCCGAAAGTCGGCATGGTGATGGCTTTCACCGGCCACTACGATTCCGTGAAGGTGATCGCCCGCTTCCTGGAGCTCAGCGGGGTCCGCGTGGTGAGGAGCCGGGTCACCACCCCCAAGATCATCGAGGCGGGCACCACCCTGGCTAGCGCCGACTTCTGCATCCCCCTCCGGGTATACGTGGGGCACGTATACCACCTGATCACCACCCACCCGGACCTGGATGCCATCGTCGCCCCCAACGTACTGAGCGAGGACGGGATCAGCTCCACCTGCTCTAAATACCGCGACATCGGCGGCGTGGCCATCCGCTCCCTCGCCGATACCATAGGATACCTGCTCGCCAGGGCCGACGCGGAAACCCGCTCCCGCGCCGCGGCGGCGCTGGGCCGGGACAAGGCGCTCCTGCGCTGGGAGAAGGCGCGCCGGATGCCAGCGGTGATCATGCCCAGCGTGAGGAACCTTGATCCCCTCGAGATGCGCAACGTCTGCTACGACGTCTACGCCGACCTGATGGGCTGGAGCAAGGCCCGCAAGGCGGCCCTCTTCCTCCCCGGCGCCGCCCGGCAGCGCCTGGCCCCCGGGGTCGCCCGGCTGGAGCAGGCCTTCGCCGCAGCCTACCACGAGGTGGTGCTGGCGCGCCGGCACCGGCTCGAGGCGCTCCTGGCGGACGAGACCAAGCCGCGCCTGGCGCTGGTCGGCCGCCGTTACCTCGTGCACGACCCCGCCCTCACCTGCGACCTGAAGACCTGGTTCCAGAAGAAGGGCGCCGCGGTCATCACCGCCAGCGACGTGCCGCCCGAGGAACTGCGCGCCGCCTATGTGGCGGTGGACGGGTATTACGACACCCACAAGGAGGGCCAGGCGTTCATCGACTGGGCGCTGGACAAGGTGGACGGCTTCATCTCCCTGGGGAGCTTCGGCTGCCATCCTGACGCCTTCCAGATCGATTTCCTGGCGGACTACGCCCGTTCCCGCGGCGCACCTTGCTGGACCTTCCGCTACGACGAATCGGCAGGCAGCGCCGGCTTCCTCACCCGCTACGAGACCATCCTCGCCTTCCTAGAACAGCGGCGCGACGCGCGCCTGGCACGCCGAGACGGACCGCGGACCTCTGTCCCCGCCGTGGAGGCGCAACCGGTGGCCGTGATGAAGCGCGTCTCGGGCCGCCCGGGCCACTTCACGGAGGAAGAGCGCGCCGTGCAGCCGCTGGACGGCTCGCGGCCCCGGAAGCCGCTCATCATCTGGCCGTACATGGGCGAGATCCTCAACCTGCTGGTGGAGGAGGTCTGCTACCAGCTCGGGCTGCAGGACTACATCTATCCCCCGCCCCCGCTGTCGGAGGAATCCATCCACCTCGGGAACACCAACTACACCGAGTCTTGCTCGCCGTACGCCTGCAGCACCGGGACCTTGAAACAGGCGCTGCGGAACGCCCTGCGCGACCTGGAGGAGAAGGCCCGCGCTGAAGGCCGCGCCGTCGAACCGCGCCGCATCATCATGCTCATGGCGCGGGGCGAAGGTCCCTGCACCTTCGGCTGGTACGCGATCGTCCAGAACAAGCACATCCCCGCGGAGTTCCGCGACGAGCTCCTGCGCCACGGCCACACCATCGAGATGGCCACGATGGGCCTGGATGGCTTCGTGGACTTCGTCCGCGACCTCTGCCAGATCGGTAACGCGGAGCGGTTGCGCCCCATCCTCGAATACGTGGAGGCGTGGGAGAAGGGATTGCACACCATCTCGTGGGCCCGGCGCACCAGGCTCAAGCTCGGCCTGTTCGCCGCCATCAACGCCATGACCAAGCCGGCCTGGGCGAAGCTGGACGCCGCCGAGGACCTGCGCGCCCGGGCGCTCATCCTGCGCGCCCACGAGCTCGAACCCGGGGCCGTGACGGCCGCTTACCGCCGCGGGCTCGAGCTGCTGCGCCGCGCCCACACGGCGGCCGACATCGCCGCCGCCCACCGGCGCGCCGTCGCCATCCTGGAGGCCGTGCCCAGGGATGACCGCATCAAGCCGCGGGTGGTGTCGGTGGGAGAGATATACGTCGCCCTCACCAGCTTCGGCAACCGCGGGACCATCGAGAACCTGCTGGCACGCGAGGGGATCGAAGTGGTGGAGGGGATCACCCTCGGAGGCTTCATCCGCAACAGCCTCAAGGAGATGAAGCGCCGCTCCCGCGCCAACCATCCCCTGGTGCGCCCGCTGCTCGCCTTCCTGCGCCGCCGCAACGTGTACCTGATGGAACAGAAGGTGCGGGACCCCGAGGCCCGGCCCTTCCTGGTCCACGAAGTCGGCGGCGACGGCCTGCCCACCGTCGGGCATGCCCGCCACTACGTGGAAGAGGGGTGCGACGGGATCGTCCACGTCTACCCCTTCAAGTGCATGCCGGAGGGGATCGCCAAGGACGCCGTCAAGGAGCTGGCCGACCTATACGGCGTCCGCTACCTGCCGCTGTCCTTCGACAAGGAGACCGAGATCGAACGCCTCAAGACCGAGGTGAGCACCTTCGCCGCCCTGCTCCACGCCCAGGTGGCGCAGATGGGCGGCGACGACCCGGCGGTGTACTGGGAGAACAAGCGGCGGGAGATCGCCCGCCGCCAGGCCATCGGGCGCGCCGTCAACCAGCTCTACCACGCTTACCGGGGGAAGCGCCACGCCAACTGATGGCTAAGGCACCGGTCCCTGGGGTTCAGTCGTCGAAGAAACCGCCGCGGTGGCAGGAGCGGCAGGATACCGCCTGATTGAGCGACCGCGGGTGGCAATCGACGCAGTCCAGAGCCTCCATGTGCTCGCCGAACTCCGGTATGCGCGGGTGGCGGAAGGTGGACGGCTCCCAGTACCGCGTGCTGTGGCACTCCTGGCACCCGACGCCCCGCGCGCTCTCGTGCAGCCAGCCCCGTGGCGCGCGGTGGCAGTTGGTGCACGCCTGCCCCGAGACCTTCGCGTGGCTGAAGTTGATGCGCTTCCAGTTCTCCGTGGACACGTGGCAGGCGGCGCAGTCCTGGGAGGTGATGCCCGGGTGCGCCCGGCGCCCCTCCGTCTTGTGGCAGTCGGCGCACCGCCCCACCGTCGCCTTGTCGAGCACGTCGTGACGGAACTTGGCCGGCGTCCACCGCACCACCTCGTGGCAGTCGACGCAGAACCTGTTCACCTTGTCCGGCCCCAGCGCCGCGTGCAGGCTGTCGCGCGGAGCGGCATGGCAATCCACGCACGGCTGTCCCGCGATGTCCTTGTGCTCGAAGTCTACCTCGTCCCACGTCTCCGTCGACTTGTGACACTTGGAGCAGTTGGTGTCCTTGATGTCCGCGTGGGCGTCCTTGGCCTCTTGCCCATGGCAGGAGGCGCAGTTGTCGCGGTCGGATAGCTGCGCGTGATCGACCCTGATGCGCTCCCAGGAACGGGTCGAGACGTGGCACGCGGCGCATCGCTCCTCCTTGATCTCTGGGTGGGCGTCCTGGCCGTCGGCCCGGTGGCAGCTCACGCAATCGCGCTGGGCGGCGGGAGGCGCGCTCTGGTGAAACGCCACCGTCAGGGCCGCG
>JBBITQ010000029.1:0-5891 GCA_037440685.1 Clostridiales bacterium | reverse complement strand
TTGCGGCCCCGGTGCTCCGGATGGCAGGCGTTGCAGTTCGCATACTGGGCTTTCTCGTGCACCGCCACCGCGCGCGGGTCAGCCTGCTGGAGGTCCGCTTTCGGGTGGCAGCCGCCGCTCATGCACCCTTCGACGGTCGCGCCGCGGAACGGGGCGTGGCAATCGCTGCAGGCGACGTCGGCGTGGGCCTCGTTGATGGAACCCGGCGAGAGCATCGCCTCCGCCAGCGCCCGGTGCAGCGGCAGCCCGTGGCCAGCCCTGGCTACGGAGTAACCGGTCCCGAGGGCCAGCACCCCGGCTATGACGAGTATGGTGACAAAGCGGCGGTCAACCACGCTTCAACACGCCTCCGAAGAACATCATGGACAGGATGTGGATCAGGGTCACCGCGAAAAAGGCGTTGGTTATAGGGTGGTGGACCCGCTTCCATTCCCGGAATGCCGCCTCCGAGAAGGAGAGCATGAACAGCTCGTCTTCGATCTGGGCGTCGGAGAGGCCTTGCTTCTTCAGTTCCGCCCGCAATTCGGACCGGGCCTTGAGGGCCCGGGCATGGATGTAATGGCCCACCACGCCGGAGAGGGTGGTGACGAGCATCAGGAGGATGGCGAGCATCGCCAGCCCGCGCGGCATGGTCCCGCTGCCGCCGTGCACCACCACGAGGGCCGATCCGGCCAGGGCCAAACCCTTGTGGCGCTGGAGCCAATCCCTGAGGCTCCCGAACCGCGACAGGGCGGACCATCTCTTCCGCAGGCTGTAGAACTGCGCCAGGAGCATCGCTCCCGTCCCGACGTACCCGATGACGTGGCGCGCGGTGTCGTCGAACTGGGCCCCGATGACGAAGCCGCCTACGATCACCCAAAAAGCCACAAGGCATAACAACGCGAAACGGATGAACGGTTCCAGTCCCGCCAGCCCGGTCGGCACGCCTTTCACCTCATCAGCACCAGTAACTCGCGATCATTTAATCATTCTTTAAAAAGCGGACGCCGCTCGGCACCGCTTATCGATTACCGCGCAAAGTGATAACATGATAGCCACGGCGAAAGCTTCAGCGCCTCTCGGTCCTTCTGACGATAATTATCGAAGACGCACCGGCGCGGTGATAACATGCACATCCTGGTGGTAGAAGACGAAGAGAAGCTGGCGCGGTTGATCAAGCGCACCCTTGAGCAAGAGAACCACGTGGTGGAGATGGCGCACGACGGAGAGACCGGGTTCGATCTCGCCGCCTCCGGGAGCTTCGACATCATCATCCTCGACGTGATGCTCCCGGGGCGCAACGGATTCGACATCTGCCGTTCCCTGAGGGCGATGGGCGTGCGCACCCCGGTCCTCATGCTCACGGCGCGCGACGCCGTATCGGACAAGGTGCAAGGGCTGGACGCCGGGGCGGACGACTACCTGACCAAGCCCTTTGCCCTGGAGGAACTCCTCGCCAGGGTACGGGCTCTCTCCCGCCGCGCACCCGTCTACACCGAGGCCGACCGCCTGCAAGTCGCCGACCTGGTGCTGGATCGCCGGACGCGGGAAGTGAGGCGGGGCGACAAGGTGATCGAACTGACGGCCAAGGAGTTTGCCCTCCTCGAGTACCTGATGCGCCACCCGAATCAGGCGCTCTCCCGCGACATGATCATCGAACACGTTTGGGGTTACGATTCCGACGCTCAGCCCAACGCCGTGGACATCTACATCCATTTCCTGCGGCGCAAGATCGACCACGGCCACCCAAAGCCGCTCATCCGGAGCGTGCGCGGCGTCGGATACAAGCTCCAGCCCTAGGATGCCGGTGCCGGAGCTGCTGGAAAGGGGATCATGCCGTTGTTCGGTGTCATCCGCTGGCGTCTGACATTCTGGTACGTAACCGTCCTCGCCCTCATACTCCTCGTCCTGGGCACGCTCGTGTACGTGGCCGTCCAGCGCACGCTCCTGGCGGAGCACGACCACGAACTAGAGCTCTCCGCACGCCACGTCGCCAGGAGCTACCTCACCCTGCTCGACAGGGGTGGGCGGCGGCTGGGGGAGGACATCGACGAGCGCCCGGAAGAAGGCGAGCCCCTCGTCGTGACGATGGCATGGACGTACATCGTCAGCGACGACGGGTGGGAGTGGCGGTCACCCAACGCCCGGCTGGACTTCTTTCCCCACCGCAGCGCCCTCGCCCGTGTGGCCCGCTCCGGCACCGCCGAGTTCACGACCCTGACCACCTCCGGGGGCGAAACCGTGCGGCTCTACACCCTCCCGGTGACGCGGAATGGCCACCTGGAAGCGGTCATCCAGGCGGGGAAGCCGATCACGCCCGTACACCGTACCCTCGACAACCTGGTGCTTGCCTTCCTGCTGACAGGCGCGGCCGGAATCATCCTGGCCGGGCTCGGCGGCGTGTTCCTGGCCAACCGGGCCCTGGTCCCCATCCGCCTCGCTTTCCGCCGCCAGCGCGAGTTCGTCGCCGATGCGTCCCACGAACTCCGCACCCCGCTCGCCATCCTGCGCGCCTCGGCGGAAATGCTGCGGAAGGAACTGGAAGGGAAAGCGGCCACGGCCGGGACAGCGGAAGCGGAGGAGTTGCTGGGGAACATACTCTCGGAGACCGACCGCATGGGACGCCTGGTGGGCGACCTGCTCACCCTGGCGCGCGCCGACTCGGGGGAACTGGACGTGGAGATCCAGCCCACCGATCTCGCCCGGATCGCCCGCGACGCCGCCGGCAAGGCGGAGATCCTAGCGCGGGAGAAAGGCGTCGCGTTGGAGGCGCGGATACCCGAAACGTTGCCGGTGGAGGGAGACGCCGCGCGGCTGGAACAACTCCTCCTGATACTGCTCGACAACGCCATCAAGTACACGGAACCAGGGGGACTCGTGACGCTCCGCCTCGAGAATCAGGGCCACCGGCCGGCCATCGTGGTGGCAGATACGGGGATCGGCATCCCCGCCGGCGACATACCCCGCATCTTCGACCGGTTCTACCGCGTGGATAAGGCCCGCTCCCGGCAGCAGGGGGGCACCGGGCTGGGGCTGGCCATCGCGAAGTGGATCATCGAGGCTCACAACGGCCAAGTCCACGTGGAAAGCACGCCTGGCAAGGGGACTACGTTCACCATAACCCTCCCCGCGCCGGGGCGCAAGGCGAAACACTTCAAAACCGCGAAGGCTGCGGCAGAAGTTTAATGCCCTTTAAATCTTGCCCCGCGAGAATGGGATCAGACTAGTTGGGTACCCAATCAGGAGGGAACGCACATGCTCAACGTGAAAGCACTGACCGCCCTGGGCACGCTGGCGATCGTCATCCTCGGCTCGTTTGCCACGGGAGCAGCCATCGTCAGGGTGACGCGGGACACCGGGGCGAACCGGGATCGGGCCCCGGCCATCCGTACCGAGCGCGAGATTTCGGAACCGCGGGCGCAACGGGGCGAGAGGGGTGACCGGGCGGTGGACATGCCCGCGGCGGCCGACACCGGCATGCTCGGCGTACAGGATAACATCGGTGATCCCAAGTCCGCCGCTTCGGTGGATTCCCTCAACGATACCCCGCTGGACAACCAGGGCGCAGCGCCGGATCAGGGCGCTGGCCAGGACGGGCTGCTCGGCCCCGAGGCCGGCTGGTATGATGGCGGCCAGGGCTTCGGCAGCGGCGAAGGAGGGAACTGGGAACGGGAAGGCCGGGAACGCGAGAGCGAGGAGCGCGAGCGCCGGGAACGCGAGGGCTTCTACGGTGACTACTATGGCGGGGAAGGATTCGAAGGCGGTTACGGCGGAGCAGGATTCGAGGGCGGCTTCGGTGGCGAAGGGTTCGAAAGCGGCTCCCGCGGCCGGGGTGAGCGGGACGACTGACCCCCTTCCCCGCCGATCGTCGCGATTGAATCGTCAGCAGTCATCCTCACTCGGCCTTGCGGCGGCCCGGGGATTCGCCCCGGGCCGCCGCGTACCGGCACCACGGCACGAGGGCGCATGCGGTGCAGTTGGGCCGGCGCGCCCGGCATACCTGGCGGCCGTGGTGGATGAGCCAGTGATGCGCCTGAGACCAGTGCTCCCTGGGGATCCTCTCCATCAACTGCCTTTCCGTCTCCCGGGGGTCACGCGCGTCGGCCAGGCCCAAGCGGTTCGCCACCCGGAACACGTGGGTATCGACGGCGATGGCCGGGACGCCGAAGGCGTTCGACAGAACCACGTTTGCCGTTTTCCGGCCGACCCCTGGCAAGCGCTCCAACGCCTCGCGGTCGCAGGGCACCTCGCCCCCGTGTCGCTCCACCAGCATCTGGCAGGCGGCCCGGATGTTGCGGGCTTTCATGCGGTACAAACCGCACTCCCGGATGCACTCCTCGATCTCTTCCACCTCGGCTGCGGCCAGGGCCTGCGGATCGGGGAAGCGGGAGAAGAGCCGCGGCGTCACCTTGTTCACGGTGCTGTCGGTGGATTGGGCGGAAAGGATGGTGGCCACCAACAGTTCGAAGGGGTTCCTGTAGCGCAACGCACACCTGGCGTCGGGATAACAGCGGGCCAGCGCTGTAAGGACCGCGCGCACGTCACCATCACCCACGACGGCGCCCCTCCCGCTTCCCGCCACCGCCTTCGGCAAGACGGGCGGCACATTCACGGATGGCCTCCAGCAGCTTCGGGCTGCCCCGGAGCACCAGCGCCCTCCGCCCATCCCGGTGCTCGTAGACCACCATCCAGCGGCCGGGCACATCGCCGCGGGGAAAGAGCTGCAACGGCCCCTGGACACCCTCCCGGTTCATGAGCTTCTCCGCCCGCCACACCCCTGGAAACGGCAGGACCGCCCGCACGCTCTTGAACGGGATGCGCACCTTGGGGGCACCGCTCCACGGCGGGACGAGTTCGAGGACATCCCGGCGGACCACGACACGGGAACGGGCGGCGGACACGAAGAAGACCAAGGCGAAAAGGGGATGCGGCAGCAAGAGCGCGCCAGCGATGGCCGGGAGCGCCAGGCCGCGGCCCAGCGCCAGGTCGAACAGCCACGCGGCCACCACGCCCACCGACACCGCGAGATAGAGCCACAGCCACAGGGACGGCCGCATCTTTTCCTCATAGCCCTTGGACACCCTTATACCCCCTCCCCGCGAAGATCATCCTTCCCAAACCTACCGCCGATGGTAGAATAGAGCCAGGGTGAGCACCATGGATAGCCTCTTTTACGTAGTTCTTCTGGGCGCGGTCGTCGGAACCTGCATCCTCGTCCGAATCCTGGCTTGCCCCGGTACAGCCGCCGGCAGGAAACGCCCCTCCGGCCGGCACAAGACGCGCCACCGGAAAAAGACGGCGCCATACTGTGGGAGCATCCTCTGCTCTGCCACCACCGGGGTTGCCGCCAGACCGGGGACGTGTTCTGGCAAAGCCGGCACGGCACGGTGATCCTGTGCCGGGCGCACGCCCAGGAACTGCGTCAACGCCTGGAAGAGGCATTGGAAAGGCTGGAACCCGACCACCCCTGACCCCGTCCCGCTCCTCACCCGGCGGGCGTCAGAGATCGGGGTGTTCGTGCATCGCCTTGAGCCGCCGCCACCGCCGCTCCACCTCGGCCTCAAAAGCCCGGAGCTCATCCTGGTATTCCGGCCGCAGCAGGTGGCGGGTCTTCCCCATCATCTTGAGCCATTCGGTGACGGGGATCCGCTTCTTGCTCTTCTCCGGATCGTAGGTGATCCGGGTCTTGCCCCGCTCCACCTCGTAGAGCGGGAAGAAGCAACTGTTCACGGCCGCCTCCACGATCCGCGTGCCCATCCGGTCCTCGGCCCGCCAGTTGAGCGGGCAGGAGATGAGCAGCTTGCCGTAGACGGTCCCGTGGTTCCTGGCGTACCACTGGGCCTTGGCCGCCTTCTTGATCAGATCGAGCGGGAACGCTTCGACCCCCGTGAACACGTATGGGATGTGGCAAG
>JBBITQ010000028.1:0-9895 GCA_037440685.1 Clostridiales bacterium | reverse complement strand
AGCAGACAGCCTATCAGGCGCGTCTACCTGCGGCCGGGGCGGTGCCGCCCGGTGCCGGAAGCCCTGGAGGCGCTGGCGGAGGCGGACCTGGTGGTCATGGGACCCGGGAGCCTGTACACGAGCATCATGCCCAACCTCCTGGTGGAGGGCATGGCCGACGCGATCCGCCGCTCGCCGGCGCGGCGGAGTTTCGTGGTCAACATCATGACCCAGCCGGGTGAGACGACAGGCTTTACCGCGGCGGACCACGTGCGGGTGGTCCTGGAACACGTAGGGCCGGGGGTGGTGGACGAGGTGGTGGTCAACAGCGGGCCCATCGGCGCCGAGCGGCTGGCCCGCTACCGGGCTCAGGGCGCCGCTCCCGTGGCCGTGGACCGGGAAGCGCTGGCGGCCCTGGGGGTAGAGGTCGTCGAGGCCGACCTGGTGAACCGGGACGAATTGGTCCGGCACGAACCGGCCAAGCTGGCGGCTGTCCTTCTCCGCAAGGCGATGAGCCTGTCATATAAAGCATAGGAAGGAAAGTGGCTCCTGGATGCGGAATCGTTTAGTATTTTGCGGGGAGGTCAGCGCTGCTGATGCGCGTCAGACAGGGGGCGGTAGCCGCCAGCGGGCGATTGGGGTTCCTGGAAGGGATCCAGCCGCCGTTGGCCCTGGGTGAACAAGAGATCAACCGGGTGTTGCGGGACGACAACCGGCTGGTGGAGGACGTCTCTACGCACCTTCTGCGCGGCGGGGGGAAACGCCTGCGGCCCGCCCTCATCCTCATGGCGGGGGAGATCTGGCAGGGGCCGGCCGACCTGCTCGTACCGGTGGCGGCGGCCGCCGAGCTCATCCACATGGCCACGCTCGTCCACGACGACACCATGGACCGCGCGCAGTTGCGCCGCGGTCTCCCCACGGTGAACGCCGTGTGGGGGGTGCACGTGGCCATCCTGACGGGGGACTACCTGTTCGCCAAGGCCTTCTCGCTGCTGGCCGCCACCGGCGACAACCGCGCGGTGCGCGTGATGGCCGACGTGGTCTTCCAGATGTGCACCGGCGAGATCGCCCAGCACGCCCAGGCCTTCGACCCTGATCAGACGGAGGCGGAATACCTCGACCGCATCGACAAGAAGACTGCCTACTTCATCGCCGAGTGCTGCCGGTTGGGGGGGCTCCTGAGCGGCGCTTCGGCCGAGGAGCAGGAAGCGCTTCGGGACTTCGGCTATGGCATCGGCATGGGCTTCCAGATCATCGATGACATCCTGGACCTGTCGGCGTCGGCGCAGAAGCTCGGGAAGCCGATCGGGAGCGACCTGCGCTGCGGGGTGATCACGCTTCCGGTCATCCATGCCCTGCATCACTCCCCCCAGCGCGAGCACATCGCCCACCTGATCCGCACGCGCAACCTGGGTGACAAGGAGGTCGAGGAGATCCGCCACCGGGTCGAGCGGTGCGGCGGCCTCCATTACGCCCTTCGTATGGCAGAGCGGTTCACCGAGCACGCGCGGCGGCGGTTGGACGCGCTCCCGTCGGCCCCTGCTCGGGAGGCGTTGCGGGAGATGGCCGCCTACCTCGTGCGGCGCGAATACTGAGGTGGCCACCCGGTGGAGGAGGGTAGGGGTGTGATGCGCGGCAGGATTCCGGACGTGGCCGTGAGGAGGCTGCCCGTATACCTGCGGGTGCTCACCGAATTGCAGGAGGAGCAGGTCGACATCATCTCCTCCGCAGAGCTCTCACGGCGCACCGGCTTCTCGTCCGAGCAGATCCGCAAGGACCTGGCCTACTTCGGGGCCTTCGGCACCCGGGGGGTGGGCTACAGCACGAGCCAGCTCTCCGCCCGCATCCGCCGCATCCTGGGTTTGAACGAGGGGGTCAACGTCGCCTTGGTCGGAGCCGGGAACCTGGGCACGGCCCTGGCCCGCTACAACCTCAACCGCCACAAAGACATTCGCATCGCCGCAATATTTGATAACGACTGGGACAAGATCGGTAAGAGGATAGAGGATCTGGAAATACTTCCGATGGAGGACTTCCCGCGGGTCGTCGCCGAACTCGGGATCAAGATGGCCATCCTGGCGGTTCCGGCTCCGGCCGCCCAGGCAGTGGTGGATAAGATGGTGGCTTGCGGCATAGAGGCGATCCTCAACTTCTCACCCGCGAAGCTGGACGATCGGGGGAAGGCGCACATCCAGAGCATCGACCTGAGCATCGAGCTCCAGGCCCTGGCCTACTACACGACGCGCGCGGGCCGCGAGGGCACCAGCGGCGCATGAGGGGGTGATCCTGGCGTTGCCGGTGGAACTGGCACGGCCAGGGCTCCTTGGCGTGTTCCTGGCGCTGTTGGACATCGCCCTGGTGGCGTATTTCCTCTACCGCCTGATCCTCCTGATCCGGGGCACGCGGGCGGTGAACCTCCTGAAGGGCCTGGCGATCCTGGTGGCCCTCTACGCCGTCTCCGGGCGGCTGCAGCTCCAAGCCACGTTCTGGCTGCTGGACAAGGCGCTCCTGGCCATGGCGGTGGCGGTGCCGATCGTGTTCCAGCCCGAGCTGCGGCGGGCGCTGGAGCACATGGGGCGCGGCCGCCTGTTCGCGCCCACATTCCTCTCCATGGAGGCGGGCACGGTGAAGAACGTGGTGGACCAGGTGGTGCGGGCCGTCTCCATCCTCTCGCGCAAGAAGGTGGGCGCCATAATAGTCCTGGAAAGGGAGACAGGGCTCAACGACATCGTCGAGACGGGGATCAAGATCGACGGGGTGGTGTCGGCCGAGTTCCTGGTGAACATCTTCACCCCCCATACGCCGCTCCACGACGGGGCCGTGATCGTCCGGGGCGGGCGGGTTCTGGCCGCCGCCTGCTTCCTGCCACTGGCGGAGGCCCACGAGCTGGGCGTGGAGTTCGGCAGCCGGCACCGGGCGGCGCTGGGGATCACCGAGCACTCGGACGCCGTGGCGGTCGTGGTGTCGGAGGAGACCGGCATCATCTCCCTGGCCAACGCGGGCAAGCTGATCAGGCATCTGGACGAGGCGACGCTCAAGGAGATGTTGCAGACCTTGCTCACGCCGAAGGAAGGCGGGTTGGCTTTCTCCCTACGTCCGGGACACAAGTAGGCCGGCCGCGGCCGGTGGCACGGGGAGCGAGCGGATGGACAAACTGTTGCAAAACGACCTGGCGGTCAAGATCCTTTCCTTGGTGCTGGCCGTGATCCTCTGGTTCCAGGTCACGGGAGAGACCCCCCAGACCCAGAAGCCCATCCGGGGAGTGCCGGTGCGGGTGCGCAACCTGCCGTCTCACCTGACGGCGGCCGCCATCGAGCCGGACACGGTGACGGTTTACGTGCGCGGCCGGTCCAAGCTGCTCGCCTCTGTAACCAAGCAGGACTTCGAGGCCTGGGTGGACTTGCAAGGGGCGCGTCCGGGCCGGCTGTCCTACACCGTGGACGGGGTGAACGTGCCGAGGGGCATCACGCTTGTGGACTACGCGCCGTCGGAGGTGACGGTCGAAGTCCTCCCGGTGGTGGAGCGGGAATTCGCCGTGAGCGCCGAGGTCCAGGGCCGGCCGGCCGAGGGCTTGCGCGCGGGGAGCCCCGTGCTGTCGCCGGCGCGGGTGGTGCTGCGCGGCACGGAGCGCGACCTGCAGCGCGTGGCGGCGGTGACGGTGACCCTCCGCGTGGATGGCGCGGCGGAGACGGTGGAGGTGACGCGCCCCGTGCGGGTGCTGGACCGCGACGGGGCGCCGGTTCCCGGCGTGGTGCCCGTCCCGGAGACGGTGCGCGTCACCGTGCCGGTGCGCCCCGAGACGGCGGTCCGCTCCGTGCCGGTGCGTCCAGAAGTGGCAGGGGAGCCGGCCCGCGGCTATGCTATCCTGCAGGTGGAAGCGGCCCCGGCGAGCGTCTCGCTCACCGGGCCGACGGATGCCGTGGCGAACCTGACGGCGGTCTCCACCGAGCCAGTCTCGGCGGCGGGGGCCACGGGCGACGTGCACGGGCGGGCGCGGCTGGTGCTGCCGCCGGGCGTGACCTCCACCCCCGACGCGGTGGAGGTCATCATCCGCGTGGGAGGTGCGCGGCGTTGAGACAGGGGCTTTTCGGCACCGATGGGGTGCGCGGGATCGCCAATGCCGACCTCACCCCGGAACTGGCCTTCCGGCTCGGCCGGGCTGCCGCGGCGGTGCTGGCGCGGGAGGGGGCGGCCGGCGGAGAGCGTCCGCGGCTCCTGATCGGCAAGGACACCCGCCTCTCCAGCGACCTACTGGAGGCTGCGCTGGCCGCCGGCGCGGCCTCAGCCGGGGTGGACGCCGTGCTCCTCGGGGTGATCTCCACCCCCGGCGTCGCGTATCTGGTCAGGAGCAGCGGGGCGGCCGGCGGGGCGGTGATCTCGGCCTCCCATAACCCGGCGGAGTACAACGGTGTGAAGTTCTTCTCCTCCTCGGGGTTCAAGTTCTCCGACGACGTGGAAGCGGAGATGGAATCCCTGGTCCTGGCGGCGGATGATGGGCTCCCGCGCCCGACGGGCGGGGGTCTGGGGCGGATCCGCGTGCAGCCGGATCTCCTGGATCGGTACGTCGCTTACGTGGCTGGCACGGCCGCCGGGCGCCTGGACGGCTGGAAGGTCGTCCTCGACTGCGGGAACGGCGCCGCCTGCCGCATCGCCCCCGAGGTGTTCCGGCGCCTTGGCGCCCAGGTGGTCGTCCTCAACGACCGGCCGGACGGCCTGAACATCAACGCCGGCTGCGGGTCCCTCCACCCGGAGGGGCTGCAGGCCGCCGTGGTGAGGGAGGGGGCGGACGTCGGTCTGGCCTTCGACGGCGACGCCGACCGGGTGATCGCCGTGGACGAGCAGGGGCGGGTGGTAGACGGCGACCAGATCCTCGCCATCGCGGGGCTGGAGCTGGCGCGCCGGGGACGGCTGCCCCATCGGACGGTGGTCGCGACGGTGATGAGCAACCTCGGCCTGGAGGAGGTGCTGGCCGGCGCCGGGGTGCGCCTGGTGCGGACGAAGGTGGGAGACCGCTACGTCCTGGAGGCGATGCTGGAGGGGGGATACGCGCTGGGGGGCGAACAGTCAGGGCACGTGATCCTCCTCGATCACGCTACCACGGGCGACGGCGTCCTGACGGCGGTGCAGGTACTGGATATGGTCAGGGAGGCGGGGCAACCCCTCTCCGCCCTCGCCGGCCGCATGCCGCGCTATCCGCAGGTGCTCGTCAACGTCCCCGCCGCGGGCCGCGAGCGCCTGAGCGAGAGCGCCGCCGTGCGCGCGGCGCTTGCCCGGGCGGAACAGGCCCTGGCGGGGCGGGGCCGGGTCCTCGTGCGACCGTCCGGCACGGAGCCGCTGGTGCGGGTGATGGTCGAAGGGCGCGATCCGGCCGAGGTGGAGGGGCTGGCGGCGGAACTGGCCAGTGTCATCAGGCGGGAGTTAAACTAAACTGAGTAAGGAGTCGTCAGCGGGGGCGGGACCATGTGCGGGATCATCGGGTACATCGGCGAAAAGGACGCCGTCCGGGTACTCGTCGCAGGGCTCAAACGCCTGGAATATCGAGGTTACGACTCGGCCGGCATCGCCACCTGCCCCGACGGGCACGTTGACATCCGCAAGGCCGCCGGCCGCATCGACCGCCTGGAGGAGCTCTTGCGCCAGCATCCCATGGCTCCGGCGCCCATCGGCGTGGGGCACACCCGCTGGGCGACCCACGGCCGTCCCTCCGATGATAACGCCCATCCCCACACCGACGACACGGGCGAGTTCATCGTGGTGCACAACGGCATCATCGAGAACTTCGCCGAACTCCGGCGCTGGCTAGCCGAGGAGGGCCACGTCTTCCGCTCGCAGACGGACACCGAGGTCGTCCCCCACCTCATCCGCCACTTCTATCGCGGTGATCTGGAGGAGGCGGTGCTCCAGGCGGTGCGCCTCCTGCGCGGCGCCTACGCGCTGGCCATCATGTCCCCCCGGGAGCCGGACAAGCTCATCGCGGTCAAACAGGCGAGCCCCTTGGTGATCGGCCTGGGCCAGGGTGAGAACTTCATCGCCTCCGACATCCCGGCCGTCCTCGATCACACCAGGCAGTTCTACGTGCTCGAAGAGGGCGAGATGGCCGTGCTCACCCGGCACGGCGTGCGCGTGACCGACTTGGAGGGGCGCCCCGTGCACAAGACGGTGTGGCACGTGGACTGGGATGCCGAGGCGGCCGAGAAGGGCGGCTACGACCACTTCATGCTCAAGGAGATCCACGAACAGCCGCGCGCCATCCTGGACACGATGCGGGGGCGGGTGGACTGGGAGACGGGGCGGGTGTGCCTGGACGAGATCGGCCTGGCTGAGCCGGACGTGCGCCGGTTCCGCAAGGTGTTCCTGGTGGCGTGCGGCACCGCCTATCACGCGGGCTTGGTGACGGGCCGGCTCATCGAGCGCTGGGCCCGGCTCCCCGCGGAAGCCGACGTCGCTTCGGAGTTTCGCTACCGCGATCCGCTCGTGGATGAGAACACCCTGGTCATCGTGATCAGCCAGTCGGGGGAGACCGCCGACACCCTCGCCGCCCTGCGGGAGGCCAAGGGGCGCGGGGCCTACGTGGTCGGGATCACCAACGTGGTGGGTTCCTCGGTGGCCCGCGAGGCGAACGCCGTGCTGTACACGTGGGCCGGGCCCGAGATCGCCGTGGCGTCCACCAAGGCCTACGTGACCCAGCTCGTGGCCGGCACCCTGCTGGCCCTGTATCTCGCCCAGGCGCGCGAGGGGGCTGACGGCGTGCTGGCCGCGGATGACCGCCGCGCCGTGCTCTCCGGGCTCCGTTCCATACCCAGGCTGGCGGAGGAGGTCCTCGGCCGCGCCGAGGCGGTGCGGTTGATCGCCACGGTCCTGGCGCAGCACCGCGACGTGTTCTTCATCGGGCGCGGCGTGGACTACGCCGTGGCCATGGAGGGGCAGCTCAAGCTCAAGGAGATCTCGTACATCCACGCCGAGGCCTACGCTGCAGGGGAGCTGAAACACGGGACCCTGGCCCTCATCGAGGAAGGGGTGCCGGTCATCGCCCTGGCCACCCAGCCGGAGCTCTGGGAGAAAACCCTCTCGAACGTCATCGAGGTGAAGGCGCGCGGGGGGCGCGTGATCCTCCTGGTGCCCGAGGGGCACGAGGAGGCGCCCCTGCACGCCGACGAACTCCTGACCTTGCCCCCTGCTCACCCCTTCCTGATGCCGATCATCGCGGTGATCCCCCTCCAACTCCTGGCCTACTACGCCGCCGTTTGCCGCGGTACCGACGTCGACAAGCCCCGCAACCTGGCCAAGAGCGTCACGGTCGAGTGAAAGCTGCGCTTGCCCGCGCTCGGCCCTGCCGCCTGGCCGTCCCGCCTCAGTCCTAAAAAAAACGTGCCATTCCACGAATATACGCTTTGGGCGCGGCCCCAGCATCGTTTCCTTCTTTTCCGGGCTTCCAACGCCAGTGCGCCTGCGACCATCAGTGAGATCAAGGGGGACAACGGCAATGGGCGGTTTTCATCGGACAGGCGGGGTGGAGGTATTGTTATGAGGATGGGAAGCAAGATCTTCGGGGGTTTTCTCGCGGTTCTCCTCTTCCTGGGGCTGGTCACCTCCGTGTCCCAGTCGGCCCTGCGGGACATGGCAGCGGCGACCCAAGACATCGTGAAGTGGGACGGCGCGGTCAACCTGATCGGCGACTTGAACATCGAGGTCAAGACCATGGTGGACGCGCCCACCGACTACCTGGGGACCGGGGACAGGGACAACCGGGATAACTACCGGCAGGTGCTCAGCCGCGTTCGCGCCCTCATCGAGAAGGTAGGGGGCGTGGGGTTCACCCCTGACGAGAAGCAGCTCTTCGACCAGTTCCGCACTGAGTTCGACAAGCTCACCAGAGAGGCCGAGGCGATCCTGGCCTTCGAAAACCCTGTCGGGAACCCAGTGGCCCAGGACCACATGGACCGGATGGACGAGAACTGGCACAACGTGGATCAGGCGCTCTCCCAGCTCAGGGAGTCGGTGAAGGAGCGGCAGCGGGTGCTCGCGGCCGCGGCGGACCGGCAGCGCGCCGCCTCCTTTCGGGTCGTACTGGGGGTCGCCGCCCTGGCGCTACTGCTGGGACTGGTCATGTCGGCGCTCCTGGCCCGGGCCTTCTCCCGCCCGGTGGTCGCCGCGGCGGCGGCAGCGCACCGGCTGGCGGAAGGCGACCTGACCGCGGAGGAGCTCAGGGTGCGCAGCCGGGACGAGGTCGGGCAGATGGCGGAGGCCTTCAACAAGATGGTGCGGGACCTGCGGGAGATGCTGCACCGAGTGCGGGTGGCCACCCAGCAGGTGGCCGGGGCCAGCGAGACGATGATGGCCGCCGCGGAGCAGACAGCGCACGCCAACGCCGAGATCTCGGCGGCTATCCGCGAGGTGGCCAGGGGCGCCAGCGAGCAGACGGCCAGCGCCGAGGAGGCGGCGGAGGTCATGGAGAAGCTGCGCCAGGTGGTGGACCAGATCGCACGCGGCGCCCAGACGCAGGCGCAAGGTGTGAACCAAGCGCTGCAGATCATCAATGAGATGACCCAGGCCATCAACCAGGTCGCCGGCCTGGCCCAGGACGTGTCGGAGGCGGCGGCGCGGTCGCTGAAGGTGGCGGAGGAGGGCGGCATCGCGGTGCGCCAGACGGTGGACGGCATGGCCGAGATCAAAGCCACGGCCATGCAGGCCGCCGAGCGGGTGCGGGAGCTGGGCGGCAAGTCGCAGCAGATCGGCGAGATCGTGGCGGTGATCAACGACATCGCGGATCAGACCAACCTCCTGGCCCTGAACGCGGCCATCGAGGCCGCCCGGGCGGGGGAGCACGGCAAGGGCTTCGCGGTCGTCGCGGAGGAGGTGCGGCGCCTGGCGGAGCGCTCCGCCCGCGCCACGGGCGAGATCGCCGAATTGGTGGAGAGCATCCAGAGGGGCGTGGAGGCGGCGGTGAGCGCCATGGATGCCATGACGCGGAAGGTGGAGAGTGGCGCGGAGCTGGCGGCGGGCGTCGGCGCCGCCCTGGATCACATCCTACAGGCCATGCGCCAGACGAACGGCCATGCCCAGAACATCTCGGCAGCCGCGGAGGAGCTGGCGGCCAGCACCGGCGAGGTGGTGAGCGCCGCGGCGAACGTGGCCGCCATCACGGAGCAGAACTCGTCGGCTACGGAGGAGATGGCTGCCTTCAGCGCACGGGTCGCGGAGGTGGTGCGGAACGTGGCCGCCGTGTCCCATAAGACCGCCCAGGCGGCGGAGGAGGTGAGCTCCTCGGCGGAGGCCGTCAGCACCTCGGCGGAGGAGATCCGCGGTAACATCGCGGCCCTCACCCGGTATGCCGCCGGCCTGGAGTCCCTGGTGGCCAAGTTCAAGGTGGACCACGCGGCGGTGCTCGGGGGCGGCGATTACATGCCGTGGCGCCAGGAGTACGAGATCGGCATCAAGGCCATCGACGCCCAGCACCGGCGGCTGGTCAACATGATCAACCTCCTCTACAAGACCGCTCGCGGCGGCGGGGGCCAGGTGGTGAACGAGGTCCTCAGCGACCTGGTGGATTACGTCGGGACGCACTTCGGGTATGAGGAGCGGCTCATGCAGGCCAGCGGCTACCCCGAGTACGAGCGGCACAAGGCGAGCCACGAGCGCCTGGCAGCCCACGCCATGCAGCACGTGGAGCGGTTCCGCCGCGGCACCGGGAGCCTCGACGAACTCCTGGCCTTCTTGGTGGAATGGCTGAACGGCCACATCGTGGGCGAAGACAAGCGCTACGGGCCGCACCTGAAGGCCCACCACCTGGGTGGGCACGGCCGCCTCGCGAGGGACGGCGCCGCGCCGACGGTGGCGGCGGCGAAAGCCGGTTCCCCCGCGCTGGCGCACCCCTCCAGGCGCTAGACGGTCAGCCGGTCGTAGATAGAGCAGCGGC
>JBBITQ010000027.1:4849-10560 GCA_037440685.1 Clostridiales bacterium | reverse complement strand
GGCCTTGAGGGATACATCGTGCTGGAGCCCGGACTGGTGCGAGACCTGGGGTACTACACCGGGATGGTGTTCGAGATCTCCTGCCCCGGGCTGGCGCGCCCCCTGGGTGGCGGCGGCCGGTACGACGGGCTGCTGGGCCAGTTCGGCGCGGCCGAGCCGGCGACGGGCTTCGCCTTCGAGCTGGCGGAGGTGCTGCGGGCGCTGGCGGCGCGGGATCTCGTCCCCGGTATGCCACCGGCCCCCCGGTGCCTCGTGGCGGCCGAGCCCGGGCGCGAGGCCGAGGCCTGGGCGCGGGCCCGCGCCCTGCGGGATCAGGGCCTGGTCGTCGAGGTGGAGGTGACGGGCGGCCCCGTGGAGAAGACCGTAGAGTACGCGCGGCGGCGCGGCGTGGAGCGGGTGCTCCTCTGCACCGCGCGGGGGGAGAGGGAGATCCGCGCCGGCCGCGCCGACGAGGGAGCGTCGTCATGACGGTTCCGGACGGCATCACCATCGCCCTGCCGAAGGGGCGGCTCCTCCCGGAGGTGGCCGGGCTCCTGGAGCGCGCCGGGCTGCCGGCGCCGGGTCTGGAGGAGGGGCTCCTCCTGGTGGAGCGGCCGGGGGGATTCCGCTACATCCTGGCCCGCCCCTCCGACGTGGTCACGTATGTCAAAGAGGGGGCGGCGGACCTCGGCGTCACGGGGAAGGACATCCTCATGGAGAACCAGTCGGCCTGCTACGAGCTCCTGGACCTGCGCGTGGGGTTCTGCCGCCTCGCGGTGGCGGGGGTCCTGCCGCCGGGGACGGACTGGCCGGGGTTCCTGAGGCAGAAGGGGAACAGGCTGCGGGTGGCCACCAAGCACCCGGCGGCCACGCGGGCCTACTTCGCGTCCCAGGGCCTGGCGCCGGTGGTGATCACCCTGAGCGGCGCCCTGGAGCTGGCCCCGCGGGTGGGGCTGGCGGATGTCATCGTGGACCTGGTGCAGACCGGCCGGACGCTCAGGGTTAACGGCCTGCAGGAGCTGGCGGAGATCGCCCCGATCACGGCCCGGCTCGTGGCCAACCCGGTGAGCATGCGGTTCAAGGCCGAGGCCATCGACGCCATCATGCGGGTGCTGCGGGCGATCCTGGCGGAGCCGGGCCAGGGCGCCGCGCGGCGCGGCGGTGAGAGGGGTTGACGGGGTTGAGGCGCTTCACGGGACCGGAGTTCATCCGCCACCTGGAGGGGGCGCGGCGGGGCGGGTTCGCCGCCCCGGCCGGAGCGGAGGAGGCGGTGGCGGCCATCGTCGCGGCGGTGCGCGAACGGGGCGACGCCGCCGTGCTGGAGTTCACGGCGCGGTATGACGGCGTGGCGCTGGCGGGGGCGGCGCTGGAGGTGGCGCCGGAGGAGATCCGCGGCGCCTATGGGCTCGTGGACGAGGCGTTCCTGGGCGCCCTGCGGCGGGCGCGGGACCGCATCGCGGCCTTCCACCGCTGGCAGTTGTCCTCCGGCTACCAGTTCCAGGACGAGGGCGGCAACACCCTGGGCCTCCTGGTGCGGCCCCTGGAGCGGGTGGGGATCTACGTCCCGGGGGGCCGGGCCTCCTATCCCTCGTCGGTCCTCATGGCCGCCGTGCCGGCGCGGATCGCCGGGGTGCGCGAGGTGGTGATGTGCACCCCGCCCGGGCCGTCGGGCCGGGTGGACCCGGCGGTGCTGGTGGCGGCCGCCGAGGCCGGGGTGGACCGGGTCTTCCGGGTGGGCGGCGCCCAGGCGGTGGCCGCCATGGCTTATGGCACGGAGCGCATCCCCCGCGTGGACAAGATCGCCGGCCCGGGGAACATCTACGTCACGCTGGCGAAGAGGCTGGTTTTCGGCAGCGTGGCCATCGACGGCCTGCACGGTCCGAGCGAGGTGGCGGTAGTGGCCGACGCCGGCGCCGACCCGGCGTGGGTGGCCGCCGACCTCCTGGCCCAGGCGGAGCACGATCCGCTGGCGGCGGCGGTGCTGGTCACCCCGGAGGCTGCCTTGGTCGAGAGGGTCGAGGAGGAGCTGGGTAGGCTCCTGGAGGCGGCGCCCCGGCGCGAGGTGGCGGAGCACGCCCTGGCGGGGCAGGGCGCCGTGGTGGTCGTGGCCGGCCTGGAGGAGGCCTTCGAGGTGGTGAACCGGATGGCGCCGGAGCACCTGCAGATCATGGTCGCCGACCCCTTCCCGTGGCTGGAGCGGGTGCGCAACGCCGGGGCCGTCTTCCTCGGCTACCACGCGCCGGTCCCCGCGGGCGATTACGCCGCCGGGACGAATCACGTGCTCCCCACGGGCGGCACGGCGCGGTTCTTCTCGGGGCTGGGAGTCCACGACTTCGTCAGGACGGTGAGCTACTTCCACAGCACCCCCGCCGGCGTGGCGCGGTGGGCGCCCGCCAGCCGGGCGCTGGCGGAGCGGGAGGGGCTGCCGGCGCACGCGGCCTCCGTGGCCTTCCGGCTGGCGGCTGTGGAGAGGGGGTGGTGAGGGGATGAACAGGCGGGGCGAGGCGGAGCGGAGCACGCGGGAGACTTCGGTGCGGGTGGCGGTGAACCTCGACGGCCGCGGGGCGGTGAGCGCGGACACCGGGATGCCCTTCTTCGACCACCTGCTGGAGGCCTTCGGGCGGCACGGCCTCCTGGACCTGGAGGTGCGGGCGCAGGGCGACCTGGCGGTGGACGGCCACCACACGGTGGAAGACGTGGGGATCGTGCTGGGCCAGGCCCTGGCGCGCGCGCTGGGCGATCGCGGCGGCATCCAGAGGTTCGGCTGGGCTTGCCTGCCCATGGACGAGGCGCTGGTCCTGGTGTCGCTGGACCTGTCGGGGCGCCCCTTCCTGGCCTGGGACGTGCCCGTGGCGCCCCGCGCCTACGGCGCCTTCCACACCGAGCTGGCGGAGGAGTTCTGGCGCGCCGTGGCGCAGCATGCGGGGATGACCCTGCACGTCCGGCTCCTGGCGGGGGCCAACAGCCATCACGTGCTGGAGATCGCCTGGAAGGCGGCGGGCCGCGCCTTGACCCAGGCGGTGGCTCGGGATGAGCGCATCGGCGGGCCGCTGTCCACCAAAGGGGTGCTTTGACCGGTGAAGGACATCGCGGTGGTGGACTACGGGATGGGCAACCTGAGGAGCGTCCGGAAGGCGCTGGACTTCCTCGGGTTCCCCTCCCGGCTGGTCCGCGGACCGGAGGAACTGGATGGGGTGGCGGGCGTCGTCGTCCCGGGCGTGGGGGCCTTCCCCGACGCCATGGCGCGGCTGGAGCGGAACGGCATGGCCCGGGCCGTGGCGGACGCCGCCGCGCGCGGGGTTCCCCTGCTGGGGATCTGCCTGGGCATGCAGCTCCTCTTCGCGTGGAGCGACGAGGGAGCCGGGGCTGCCGGGCTCGGCCTCCTGCCCGGGCGGGTGGTGCGACTGGAGGGCGGGGATGGCCTGAAGGTGCCGCACATGGGGTGGAACACCGCCGAGTGGGAAGCCGGCTTCCCCCTCTGTTCCGGGCTCACCCCGCCCGCCTACTTCTATTTCGTCCACTCCTACTGCGTCCCGGCGGAGACGGCGCTGCCGCCCGGGTCGTGGTGGGCGGTCTGCCGGCACGGCCGCCCCTTCCTGGCCGCCGTGCAGCGCGGGAACGTCATGGGCACCCAGTTCCACCCCGAGAAGAGCGGGCGGGCGGGGCTGGCGCTCCTGGCCAACTTCGGCGCCATGTGCCAGGGCCGGCTCCCGCTCGCGGCGCCTGCGCCGCACGAGGCGCGGCCTCCGGCGGCTGGGGCGGGCGAAGGGGTGGCCGGGGCATGTTGCTGATCCCGGCCATCGACCTGCGGGGCGGGCGCTGCGTGCGGCTCACGCAGGGCAGGTATGACATGGAGACGGTGTACGCCGACGACCCGGCCGCGGTGGCGGCCGCCTGGGTGCGGCAGGGGGCGGAGCGCATCCACGTCGTGGACCTGGACGGGGCCCGGGAGGGACGGCCCGTGAACCTCGGCGCCCTGGCGGCCATCGCCGCCGCGGTGCCGGCGCCGGTGCAGGTGGGGGGCGGGCTGCGCACCCTGGCCGACATCGCGGCCGCCTTCGCCGCCGGCGCCCGCTGGGCCATCCTGGGCACGCGGGCCCTGGGGGACCCGGCGTTCCTGGTCGAGGCGCTCGCACGCCACCCGGACCGCATCCTGGTGAGCCTGGACGTGCGCGGCGACCGCGTGGCGGTGGGCGGGTGGCTGGAGGAGAGCGGCCTGGGCGTGGAGGAGGCGGCCCGCCGGCTGGCCGCGGCCGGGGTGCGCGAGGTGATCGTCACCGACGTCCTGCGCGACGGGACGCTCTCCGGCTGCAACGCGGAGCTGGTGACGCGTGTGGCGCGCCTGGGGCTCCGGGTCATCGCGGCGGGCGGCGTCTCCACCCTCGACGACGTACGGCGCCTCAAGGCGCTGGAGCCGGCGGGGGTGGTGGGTGCCGTGGTGGGCAAGGCGCTCTACGCCGGCACCCTCGACTTGGCGCAAGCCCTGCGCGTGGCCGGTGGCGCCGGAGGGGACGGAGGGGGGGATGGTCGTGCTGGCCAAGCGCATCATCCCCTGCCTTGACATCAAGGACGGCCGGGTGGTGAAGGGCGTCCATTTCGTCGGCCTGCGGGACGCCGGGGATCCGGTGGAGCTGGCCGCCTACTACGACGAGAGCGGGGCTGACGAGCTGGTCTTCCTCGACATCTCGGCCTCCCACGAGGGGCGGCGGACGATGCTCGAGGTGGTGGAGCGCGTGGCGGCGCGGGTCTTCATCCCGCTCACGGTGGGCGGCGGGATCGCCAGCGTGGATGACATGCGCGCGGCGCTGCTGGCCGGGGCGGACAAGGTCTCGGTGAACACCGCCGCCGTGGCCGATCCGGACCTGATCCGCGAAGGAGCGCGCCGCTTCGGCAGCCAGAGCATCGTGCTCGCCATCGACGCCCGTCGCCGGGGGCCTGGGCAGTGGGAGGTCTTCACCCACGGCGGCCGGCGGTCGGCGGGGCTGGACGCCGTGGAGTGGGCCCGGCGGGGCGTGGAGCTCGGCGCGGGGGAGATCCTGCTCACGAGCATGGACGCCGACGGCACGCAGGAGGGATTCGACCTGGAGCTGACGGCCCGGGTATCCGAGGCGGTGCCGGTGCCAGTGATCGCCTCCGGAGGGGCCGGCCGGCTCGAGCACCTGGCGGAGGTGCTGACGGCGGGCCGGGCGGACGCGGCCCTGGCGGCTTCCATCTTCCACTACGGGAAACTGACGGTTGGCGAGGTGAAGTCCTACCTGGTGGAGCGGGGTGTGCCGGTGCGCCTCTGACCCGTCGCGCGCCGTGTTACCCGCGCCGGCTCATCCACTACGGAGAGGAGGGGCCGCCCCGCCCGGGGGCGGGCGGCGATGGCGATGCCAACGGGGGAATGGCTGGACGGAGTGCGCTTCGGGCCGGACGGCCTCGTGCCGGTGGTGGTCCAGGACGCGGCCAGGGGCACGGTGCTCATGCTGGCCTACGCCGACAGGGAGGCGGTGGAGCGTACCGTGCGCGACGGGCGCGCCTGGTTCTACAGCCGCAGCCGGCGCGCGCACTGGCTCAAGGGGGAGACGTCGGGGAACTTCCTCCACGTAGCCGAGGTGCGCTACGACTGCGACGCCGACGCCCTCCTCTACCGGGTGCGGCCGGCGGGGCCGGCCTGTCACACCGGCGCGGAGTCGTGTTTCCACCGCATCGGCTGGGCCCGCGGGGGCCCGGAGGCCGGACCGGCGCCG
>JBBITQ010000027.1:257-4800 GCA_037440685.1 Clostridiales bacterium | reverse complement strand
CCGAGCAGGGGCGAGCCGGTCCCCGCCATCCTGGAGGAGCTGTACCAGTTGGTGCGGGAACGCAAGGCCAATCCCCCGGAAGGGTCGTACATGGCCCGGCTGCTGGGCGCGGGGCGGGACCGGATCCTGCAGAAGGTGGGCGAGGAGGCGGTGGAGGTCCTGCTGGCCGGGAAGAACGGCGCGGCGGGCCCCGTGGTGTACGAGCTGGCCGACCTGCTCTTCCACATCACCGTGCTTCTGGGTGACCTGGGGATCCCCTGGGGAGACGTGTTGGACGAATTGCGGCGCCGGCGCCGCCCCGCCGCAGCGGAGGGCTGAACCCTTGCATGATCTTCCTGCCGCGGGTCTATAATTATTGGGTTGGGAGGGCGGCCCCCCGAGGGCGCCCGGCATCGCGAGGGATGCCTGTGGATGCCAAGCGATGGCTGGCGTTGGCTGCGGGAAAGGCGGCCATCTCCATCAGCCGCCGGCTGGGACGGGGCGGTTCTGCCTTTCCCGGCGAGCTGGCGCGGCGGCTGGACCCTGACGTCCTGGCCAAGCTGGCGCGCGATCTCCCCCAGGGCACCATCTTGATCACCGGCACCAACGGCAAGACGACCACCGCCCGCATGGTGGCGAAGATGCTGGAGTTGGCGGGCTTCCGGGTGGCCCACAACCGGTCGGGCGCCAACATGATCAGCGGGATCACCACCGCGCTCGTCCAGGCGGCCTCCCTTTGGTCCCTGAACGGCGACGGGCGGGCGGCGGACCACGACATCGGCCTCGCCGAGGTGGACGAGGCCACCGTGCCGCGGGCGGCCCGCGAGCTGCGGCCACGCTTGATCCTGGTCACCAACTTCTTCCGCGATCAGCTCGACCGCTATGGCGAGCTGCGCCACGTTGCCGCTCTGGTGGCTGCGGGCATAGGGGCCCTGGGCGCGGTCCCGACCCAGGGGGGCGCCGGGTACGCACCCGCGGCGATCCTGAACGCCGACGACCCGCTGGTGGCCGGGCTCGCGGGGGCCGGGGGGGCGGGGACCGGCGTCTTCTTTTACGGGATCGCCGACCGCGCCCTGGGGAACGCAGCGGGAATACAGGCGGCCGATGCCCGCCACTGCGTCTTGTGCGGTGAAAGCTACATATATGACACCGTCTTCTACGCCCATCTGGGCCATTACCGTTGCCCATCGTGCGGCCACCGGCGGCCCGACCCCCAGGTGGCTCTTGTCAAGGCCGAGAGCCGGGGGCTCGCGGGCTGGTTCTTGTGCGTGGCCACGCCGGCCGGCGAGGTGGAGGCCCTCCTCCCCGCGCCCGGGCTGCACAACGTCTACAACGCCCTGGCCGCGGTGGCGGCGGCCAGCACCCTGGGGATCCCCCTGGCGGCGATCCGGCAGGGGCTCGAGGGCTACGCGGCTGCCTTCGGCCGCATGGAGGTCATCCCCATCCGCGGCCGCCAGGTGTGCGTGGCGCTGGTCAAGAACCCGGTGGCGTTCAACCAGATGCTGCGCACGGTGATGAACGAGCCCCTCCGGCAGCGGCCGGCCGCGATCGGCCAGGCGGCGGTTCCGGGGGCCGGCGCGGACGACGCACCGCGGGATGTCCACGCGGCGGACGAGCAGGCGCCGGTCGGCGCCGGGCCGACGGGGCGCTGCCTGCTCACGGTGATCAACGACCGGGCGGCGGACGGCAAGGACGTCTCCTGGCTCTGGGACGTGGATTTCGAACAACTGGTGCCGCGGGCGGGGGAATTTGCCTTCATCCATGCTGCCGGCATCCGGGCGGAGGAGATGGCCCTGCGCCTGAAGTACGCCGGGTTCCCGGCCGGCAGGCTGGCCGTGCGGAAGGACATTGGCGAGGCGCTGGCGGCGGCCATCGCCGCCACCCCGCCCGGCAGGATGCTGTGGGTACTTCCTACTTACACGGCCCTTCTGGAGGTGCGCGAGGTCATCCACCGCTGGGGCTTCGCCCCGCACTTCTGGGAAGTATGAGGGGAGAGGGCTTTGGAGGTCCGCATTTGCTACCTGTACCCCGAAATGATGAGCCTGTACGGGGACAGGGGGAACGTCCTGGCGCTCGTCCGGCGGGCCGAGTGGCGCGGCATCGCTGTGGTGGTGGAAGAGGTCGGCGTGGGTGAGGCCACCGACTTCTCCCGCTACGACATCGCCTTCGTGGGCGGCGGCCAGGACAGGGAGCAGGCGCTGATCGCGGAGGACTTCGCCCGCCGCAAGAGGGAGGACCTCCTGGCAGCGGTGGAAGAAGGCCTCCCGCTTTTGGCCGTTTGCGGCGGCTACCAACTCCTGGGCCGGTTCTACCGGACGGCGGACGGGCAGGAGCTGCCCGGGGTGGGGCTCTTCGACGCCTGGACGGTCGCGGGCGCCCCGCGCCTGATCGGCAACGTGGTCGTGGAGAGCGACCTCTTCCCTGAAGGTCCGCGCACGATCGTGGGGTTCGAGAACCACGCGGGGCGGACCTACCTGGGGGCCGGCGCGAAGCCGCTCGGTCGGGTGGTGGTGGGGCACGGGAACAACGGCGAGGACGGCTGGGAGGGGGCGGTGTACAAGAACGCCGTCGGGACGTATCTGCATGGTCCCCTCCTCCCCAAGAACCCGGCGCTGGCCGACTGGCTCCTGCGGGCCGCTCTCGCGCGCCGGTATGGCCGGGAGGATGCGGAGGCAGCGCTGGCCCGGCTGGACGACGCCATCGAGGAGGAGGCGCACCGGGCCGCCATCCGGCGCGCGCAGGAGACGGCGGCCAACGGTGCCGTGAGGAGGTCGGTGTGAGTGGCGGGGGATGGAGGAATCTTCGACGTGGTCATCGTGGGGGCCGGGCCCGCCGGCTTGACGGCGGCGCTTTACGCGGCGCGGGCGCGGCTCACGGTGCTCGTGCTGGAGAAGGGGCTGCCCGGAGGACAGATCGCGACGACCAACGAGATCGAGAACTACCCGGGCTACCGGAGCATCGCCGGGCCGGACCTGGCGGCGCGCATGCAGGAGCAGGCGGAGGCCCAGGGGGCGCGGCTGGAGATGGCCGAGGTCGCGGGGCTCTCCCTCGATGCCGGCGGGATAAAGACGGTGCGCACCACCGCAGGCGACTACCGCGCCCGGGCCGTGGTCATCGCTTCGGGCTCGGAGCCGCGCCGCCTCGGGGTTCCGGGGGAGGAGCGGCTGCGGGGCCGCGGCGTCTCGTACTGCGCCACCTGTGACGGCGCCTTCTTCCAGGACAAGGAGGTGATCGTCGTGGGCGGCGGGGACTCGGCCTTCCAGGAGGGCCTCTTCCTCACCCGCTACGCCCGGCGGGTCACCATCGTTCACCGGCGGGACACCTTCCGCGCCCAGCCGGTGCTGGTGGAGAAGATGCGAGCCCACCCCAAGGTCTCCTTCGTGACCGGCGCGGTGGTGGAGGAGGTCCTCGGGGACGAACGGGTCGAGGCGGTGCGCCTGCGCCACGTGAAGACGGGGGAGACATGGGAGATGAGGGCGGAGGGCGTCTTCCCCTACATAGGCCACGTGCCGAACAGCGCCTTCCTCCCGGACGAGATCGAGCGGGACGAGCAGGGGAGGGTGGTGGCGGGCGAGGACACGCGCACCGGCGTCCCGGGGGTGTTCGCGGCCGGCGACATCCGCCCCAAAATGTTGCGCCAGATCACCACGGCCGTGGCTGACGGCTCCACGGCGGCGATGGCGGCCGAGCACTACCTCACGGGCACCACGTCGCTTTCGTATTAGAAAACGGGGGAGGGCGAGGGGCTATTCCTCCATGTCCGCGCAGCTCACCCGCGAGGAGGTGCGGCAGGCATGGCAGTCGTTCTTCGCACTCCGGAAGAACGGCCACATGGAACACAACGCGCCCGGGTTCCGGCCGAAGACCCGCCTGTCCGATCTCAAATACGTGCAAAGTGGGTTCAAGGTGGACGGCGACCGGGTGACACTCTCGCTAGGGGAGAGCCGCGAGGACGGCATCCGACAGGTGGCGTTCCGGATCCGTCACTGATGCCCCCGAATTCATTCGGGGGAGGACGTCACAGTTTATGCAGGACAGTTACTGGCTAGCCTTACGGGGCGTTTGCGCCTTCGTCTACGGTGGAGGATGACGGTTGATCATCGGCACGGCTGGACACGTCGACCACGGGAAGACGACCCTGATCCGGGCGCTGACGGGCGAGGACACCGACCGGCTGCCTGAGGAGAAGCGCCGGGGGATCTCCATCGACCTGGGCTTCGCCCGCTTCGTCCTGCCCAGCGGGCGCGAGGCCGGGGTGGTGGACGTCCCCGGCCACGAGCGGTTCATCAGGAACATGGTGGCCGGCGTGGTGGGGATGGACCTGGTGCTTCTGGTGGTGGCGGCCGACGAGGGCGTCATGCCCCAGACGCGCGAGCACCTGGACATCCTCGACCTCCTGGGCGTCCAGGCGGGGATCGTGGTCATCACCAAGAAGGACCTGGTGGAGCCGGAGTGGCTGGACCTGGTGCGGGATGAGGTGCGCCAGGCGCTCAGGGGCACGTTCCTGGCCGACGCCCCCATGGTGGCCGTCTCCAGCGTGACCGGGGAGGGGCTGGAGGAGCTG
>JBBITQ010000027.1:0-247 GCA_037440685.1 Clostridiales bacterium | reverse complement strand
CATCGACCGGCTGGTGCCCGCTGTCAGGCCCAGGGACGAGGAGGGATTCACCCGCCTCCCGGTCGATCGCGTGTTCACCGTGGCCGGTTTCGGCACGGTGGTGACGGGGACACTCCTGTCGGGCACGGTGGCCCCCGAGGACCGGCTGGAGATCCTGCCCGCGCGCCGGGAGGTGCGGGTGCGCCAGGTGCAGGTCCACGGGCGTGCCGTGGCCCGGGCGACGGCCGGGCAGCGGGTGGCGCTGAAC
>JBBITQ010000026.1:0-11013 GCA_037440685.1 Clostridiales bacterium | reverse complement strand
CGCCGCCCCGCTCATCAGCCGCCCGCCTCCCGGCTGGGAGAGGGCCCTCCCGCGGAGAGGTGCAGCCAGAGGAGGGTGAGGGCCTCTTGCGCCGCTCTCTCTTTGACGGCCTCCCGCTCACCCACGAAGAGACGGCGCTCCGTCCGGGTACCCTCCGCCGTTGCCAGCCCGAAGAAGACGGTGCCGACCGGCTTTTCCGGACTGCCACCGCCTGGCCCGGCGATGCCGGTGATGCCTATCCCGATGTCGGTGCCAGCCACCCGCCGCACCCCTTCCGCCATGGCGGCGGCCGTCTCGTGGCTGACCGCCCCCCACCGGCGCAGGGTCTCGGCCGGAACCCCGAGGACGGCCTGCTTGACCTCGTTGGCGTATACCACGGCGCCGAAGATGAAGTAATCCGAACTGCCGGGGACGTTGGTGATGCGATGGCCTACGAGCCCCCCGGTGCAGGACTCCGCCAGCGCCAGGGTCATGCCCCGCTCCCGCAGGAGCGCACCGACAGCAGCTTCCAGCGTCTCATGGTCGACACCAAAGACGTTGCGGCCCAACCTGTCCCGGATCGCGGCCTCCACCGGGGCGATCAGCGCCCGCGCCGCCTCCTCGTCCGCAGCCTTGGCGGTGACGCGCAACCTCACCTCGCCCGGACTGGCGTAAGGCGCCACCGTGGGATTGGCCCCGGCCATGAGGTCGGCAACCCTCTCCGCCACGAGCGCCTCCTCCAGCCCGCACACCCGCAGCACCCGCGAGACGATCACCTGCGCTCGCCGGCCAGGCAAGCCGGCGATAAAGGGCCGCACGGACCGCTCGAACATGGAGGTGAGCTCGCGCGGCGGCCCGGGAAGCGCCACGATGAACCTGCCCGCCGTCTCGACGACGAAACCGGGCGCCGAACCGGCCGGGTTGCGCAGGACACGCGCCCCGGCGGGCACCAAGGCCTGGCGCAAGGCCAGGGCGGGCACGGGGAAGCCGCGGCGGCGGTAATGGTCCTCCACCGCGCGGCGGGCCTCAGAGTCTTCCACCAACTCCAACCCTGCGGCCCGCGCCACCGCGTCGCGCGTGAGGTCGTCACCCGTCGGTCCGAGGCCGCCACAGGTGATGACGAGATCCGAGCGCCCCAACGCCAGGCGGAGCACGTCCACCAGGCGCCCAAGGTTGTCGCCCACCACCGATTGGTAATAGAGATCCACGCCCAGCGTCGCGAGCGTTCGGGACAGGTACTGCGCGTTGGTGTTGACGATCTCGCCCAGGAGGAGCTCCGTGCCGACCGCGATGATTTCGCCCTTCAAGGCGCCCCCTCCCCGCCGCCCCGCTCCGCCTTATAGTCTACCTTTGCCGTCGAAAAAGGTAAACAAATACCTGGCTGTTACCAGCAGATCATTGACTTGTACCCGGCTTCCCTGTTAGCATAAGGTGCCGATATTGTTTATTACTATTCTGACTGTCGGCGCCGGCCGAGACCCGGCCCCGGCGGGAACCCGAGCGAGCGATGGGGATGTTCCTATACGGCTACGTGGTAGGCTTTCGCGAGGCGCTGGAAACGGCGATGCTGGCAGCGATCGCCCTCGGTGCCCTCAGCCGGCTCGGACGCCGCGACCTCCAGCGCCACGTGTGGTACGGCATCGGGGCCGCCGCGCTCGCCAGCGTAGGCTTGGTGCGGCTTTCCCTAGACCTGGGCGGCTTCCTCGAAGGGCGTCCCGGCCGCATCTTCGAAGCGACCATGATGACCATCACGGTCGTCCTCCTCACCGGCATCATCACCTGGCTGCACCAGCAAGCGCGCGCGGCGCGGGGAGCGCTGGAGGCGCGCCTGCTGGCGGCAGCCGCCCGGAACGGCATGGCGGTCGCCCTGCTGGCATTCGTCTTGGTCTTGCGCGAGGGGATAGAGAGCACCATCCTCCTGTGGGGCGGGATAGCGATGGGCGTGGGGCAAGGCGTGCTCGAGGGGTCCACTGCGGGCATCACCACTGCGTGCCTGGTGGCATTCCTCTTCTTCCGACGCACCAGTTCCTTTAAGCCGCAAAAGTTCTTCCGCGTGAGCGGCGCCGTGTTACTGGTGTTCGCCGCCGCCATATTGTCCAACGCGGTGCGCTCCTGGCAGGACGTGGGCCTCCTGCCCCCCCTCTTGGCCCCCATCTGGGACACGAGCCACCTGCTCGACGAGGATTCGCCCCTGGGGTCGCTAGCACAGGTGATCCTGGGCTACAGCGACCACCCATCCCTCCTCCAGTTCGGTTCGTGGCTCGCTTATCTTACCCTGGTGGGGCGCACCCTCATCTCCTGCCGTGGCGCGGAGATCCCCGGCGCCGCAGTCGCGCGCCAGACCGCCGGCGGGGTGGATAGCGTGGGCTAGCCCGCAGCCGCCGTTTCGCCCTTCGCCTCCCGGCCGGAATCGGCCTCGGGCGGCCAGAGGGTCGCCTGCCGTCCCGGGGCAGCGGCCGCCAGGAACCGGCGCAGTTCATCACCGGACAGCGATTCCTCCTCGAGGAGGCGCACGGCTATGCTCTTGAGGACGTCCAGGTTCTGGGCCAGCAGCCGCCGCGCCCTCTCCTCCTGCGACGCCATGATCTCGCTCACCACCCGGTGGAGGAGCGGCTCCGGCAAGGTCTCCTCGCTCACCACCCCCAGGCGCGACATCCCGCCGAAAACGAGGCGCCGCGCCAGTTCCACCGCCTGCTGGTAGTCGCCGGCCGCGCCCGTGCTGCGGCTGCCCAGGGCCAGGTCCTCGGCTACCGCTCCTGCCAGGGCCCGGCAGACTTCATCCTCCAGGTACTCCCGGGTGTAGAGGTACATGTCGTCGCCCGGTGACTGGCGGACGAAGCCCAGGGCCATGCCGCGGGACGCGACTGTGATGCTGGAGACGGAGCCGGGCCGCAGGGCCTCGCCCACGATGGCGTGCCCCGCCTCGTGCACGGAGATGCGGTAGCGCTCTTCCCGCGTCGGCCGGCGGTCCAGCTTCTCGCCCATGATCACCTTGTCAATAGCCTCCACGAAATGGCGGTGCCGGATCTCCTGCTCCCCTGCCCGCATGGCCAGGATCGCCGCCTCGTTGGCCAGGCTCTCTAGGTGGGCGCCAGAGAAGCCGAAAGTCTCCTTGGCGATCTGATCGAGGTTGACGTCCGCGGCCAGCGGCTTGTTGCGGGTGTGCAGCGCCAGGATCTGCCGCCGCCCCTCCCGGTCCGGCAGGTCTACCCGCACCACGCGGTCGAACCGGCCGGGCCGCAGCAGCGCCTCATCCAGCAGATCGGCGCGGTTGGTGGCTCCCACCACCAGCACGCGCACCTCGTCGTCCACCGACAGCCCGTCCATCTCGACCAGCAGTTGGTTCAGCGTCTGATCGTATTCCAGGTGGCTGTGATGCTTCCCGCGCTTGCCGCCCATGACCTCGATCTCGTCGATGAAGACGATGGCGCTCCCCTTGCCCGCGCGCCGCGCCGCCTCGCGCGCCCGCCGGAAGAGCTCCCGCACGCGCTGCGCCCCCACGCCGGCATAGACCTCCACGAACTCCGAGCCGGAAGCCGCCAGGAACACGGAATTGGTGTAGTTGGCAGCCGCCTTGGCCAGCAGCGTCTTCCCCGTCCCGGGCGGACCGGTGAGCAGGATCCCTTTGAGGGGGCGGATCCCGAGGTGCTTGACCATGTCCTGGTTGGCGACGAACTCCAGGGCCTCCAGGAGTTCCTTCTTGGCCGCGGCCTGGCCGCCGATGTCGTCGAACGTCACGGGCGGGATGCCGCTCCCCCCGCTCGCCAAGGGCGTGAAGCGCCGGTCAAGACCGGGCAGGGCGCCGCTCCTCATGAGGAACAGGAGGAGGCCGCCGATGAGGACGAAGGGGAGCAGGTTGATCCCCTGAGCGAGCAGGAAGATGAAAGCCGCGATGGCGAACCCGATACCGATCTCCTTGCTCATCCCTTCCCACCTACCTCTCCCGGGGCGACCGGGACCGTCCCGCCCGGCTGCCGCGGCACCAACTCGTACAGGTAATGGTCGCCGCGCCGCAACTGCACGTAGAGATACCGCGTGTCCACGTAGACAGCGGCCTGGCTCAGGCCGTTCCTGCCGGCCACCTCGGACACCTTCTGCTCCATCTCGGTAAAGCGCCCGGTCGCCAGCCCTTCTTGCAAAATGTAATGAATGCTGTAGAAGTCCTGGACCAGGCGCTCGGTGCGGTTGTCCGTGATTTCGATGGCAAAGGGACGCTGGCCGAAGATGCCTGCCATCCCCTTCTCCAAGCTCACGTACGTCTCGCGCAGGTTCCCCACCGGCCCCAGGGCGATCTTCACTAAGATGCGGTTGCCTTGATCGCTCACGCTGAATGAGCGGACGTCGGACCGCTCATGCAGGAAATGCGCCAGCGGCTGGTCAACCTGCGTGAAAAGGTAGAGCCTCTCGAGGCCGAAGAAGAGGAAGAGGCCAAAGGCGAGAGATAGCGCGACCACCGGCACCCGAATGCCCTGTAGCTGCAAGGGACAACCTCCTTGTCCACCAGAAAGGTTCGCAAAGGGGAGGACCGGGAGTTTAGCGATCATTAACATAACTAAACGATACTGAAACCATTATAGTGGAGCGTCTGCGCAAGCGCGATCGCTACTGTCTGGCGCGCCTGCAAGCGCCGAGGGTTTCGCCGTCAAAGCCCCTGCTCGTCTTGGCCGTTTCGCGGCGCGATGCGGCAACCGTCGGCCAGGCACTGGAGCATGACCATGGCCTCCGCGGCGCGGCGGTTATCGCCCCTGTCGTCGAAGCGGGCGGCGACGGCGAGGCCGGCCCACTCCGCCCTGCCCACGGTGGCAGCCACTTCGTCCCGGGTGGGCATCCGCCCCAGGCGCACCGTCTCGCTCGCGATGGCATCCAGCGCCACCCGCGCGGCGTCGTAAGCGTAAGCCGCCACCGGCTGGGGCGCGTGCCCGTAGACCGCCCGGAACCTCTCCTCCCAGCGCCGGCCCGCCGCCGACCCCCGCAGCCGCCGGGTGAAGGTGGTGAGGTAGACCCCTTGGCCTCCCTCGGCGTCCCGCATGCCAGGGGCATCGAGACCGTCCCCGCCGAGGAACGGCATAGCGATCCCCACCGCCCTCGCTTGGCTCAGGAGCTGCATGGCCTCCGGATACATCCCGCCGAAGTAGATCAGGTCGGGGCCGCTCCGCGCCACTGACGCCAACAGGGTCCGAAAGTCTCTCTGGCCGCGCCTCACCCCGCCGTAGCCCACGACCCGTACGCCCCGCGCCTCGGCGGCGCGCTTGAAGGCGTCTGCCAGCCCCTGGCCGTAGACGGTGCCGTCGTGGATGACGAATGCCCGGCGGACGCGCAACCGCCCAGCGGCGTACTCGGCGGCGAAGTCAGCCTGGAGGTCGTCGCGCGGCAACAAGCGGTAAACCCGGTCTAGACCCCGCTCCGTGAGCTCCGGCGCCGTGCTGGCAGGGGCGATCAGGGCCAGGCCGCACTCCTGGTAACGCTCCGAGGCCGGAATGGCGGCGGCGGAGTCCACATGGCCCACCACCGCGAGCACGCGCCGGTCGGCGCAGATCAGATGCGCATTGGCCACGGCGGCCCGCACCCGGGCCTCGTCGTAAGGGACCACCTCCACCGCCAGCCCGGCCCGCCTCAGGCCTTGCCCGGCATCGGCGACCGCGAGGCTCACGCCCGCCACCAGGTCCCTGCCGCTGTCCGCCAACGGCCCGGAGAGCGGAGCCGGCACCGCCAGGCGCACCGCCCCGAGGCGCCCCCCGCCGCGCGCACCCGGTCTGCCCCCGCAAGCGGCGGAGAAGACGAGGCACAAACACAACACGAGGGAGATCCCGGCCCACCTGGGCATGGCGGCACCCCTCCCGCGCAACCGCTTATTCATAACGCCGCGCAGGAGCGGTCTATTACCGCGTGGGGGATGTGGACGGGTTGCTCCCCGGCGGGCAGCGCTCCCCCGGGAACAGGCAACGGAAGACGTCCCCGGCGTGGAAAGAACTGCGCACCAGCGGACCGGCCACCGCGAAGCGAAACCCCATCTCCCGTGCGGCCCGCCGGTAAGCGGCGAAACGCACTGGCGGGAGGTACTCCGCCACCGGCAGGTGCGCCGGCGTCGGCTGCAGGTACTGGCCCAGGGTGACCACCGCGCAGCCGGCACGGCGCAGATCGGCAAGCACCCCCAGCACCTCCTCCTCTGCCTCGCCCAGGCCCAGCATGAGGCCGGACTTAGTGACCACGCGGCCCCCGGCCGCCGCCCGGCGCAGGAGCTCCAGCGATCGCCCGTAGTCGCCTTCCGGACGCACCCGGGCGTACAGACGCGGCACCGTCTCGACGTTGTGGTTCAAGATGTCCGGCGCGGCCGCGAGGACGTCATCGAGGGCCTGCCTGTCGCCGCGGAAATCCGGCACCAGGACCTCGACGACCGTGCCGGGGCAGCGCCGGCGGATCGCCCAGATGGTGGCGGCGAATTGGCCCGCCCCGCCATCCGGGAGGTCGTCACGGGCGACGGACGTGATCACGGCGTGGGCAAGCCCCAGCCGCGCCACAGCCTCAGCCACGCGCTCCGGCTCACCCGGATCCGGCGGCTCCGGCGCCCCCCCGGGCACGGCGCAGTATGGGCACGAACGCGTGCACCGCTCGCCAAGGATCATGAACGTGGCCGTGCCCCGGCTGAAGCAGCGGGGGCGGTTGGGGCAGCGCGCCCCCTCGCAGACGGTGTGCAGCCCGAGCTCCCGCAGGAGCCCGACGACGGGCGCCACCAGCGCCGGGGGCGGCAGCGTGGTCTTCAGCCATGACGGTTTCCGCATCTCGTCCTCCTCTGCGGCCAGTCTGTGGATCCGCGGGGGCGATCGTAACTATAGACTTGTGGACAACGTTATGCTATACTCGCCCCAACGCCACAAAAAGGGGCGGAATAAGAAACACTGGAGGTATCAGGTTTGCAGGGCGTAGTCAAGTGGTTCAGCGCGGAGAAGGGGTACGGGTTCATCACGCGGGATGACGGGGAAGGGGACGTCTTCGTCCATTACACCGCCATCCAGGAGGAGGGCTTCCGGACCCTCGAGGAGGGTCAGCGCGTCTCCTTCGACGTGGTGCAGGGCGCCAAGGGCCCGCAGGCCCAGAACGTTCACAAGCTGTAGTCGACCCTCTCCGCCGGTTGTCGCGCGCACGACGCGACCATCGGGAAAGCGCCTTGCAAGCCAGGGCGCTTTTTTTATCCCCCCCGCCACGCCGCCCGTCACCAGCGCACACCCCGCCCGGGAACGAGGTAGACCGGCCGCCTGAGGCGGCGCATCCGTCGGCGGTGCCACCGGCCTGCCGCCTGCAGCAGCCACCACGCCCCCAGCGCACCCCCAATCCACGTCCACCAGCGCACCTCCCGCGGCGGCGGCGCCACCGCTTCTGCAGCCACCAGCCGCACCCTGGCCACCTCTTGCCCCTGCCACCGCACGATCAGCTCCCCGGCCGGCTGGCCCGCCGCCACCGGCGCCACCAGCGGCCCCGACCAGCGCACCTCCCGGGCCACCTCTCCCCCCGTGTCCTTCGGAACCGCCAGCAGGACGTCCTCAGCCGCCTTGACGGGCACCGGCCGTCCGTCCTCGACCCGCTGCTGGCCGACGACCTCCCCGGCCCGCACCAGCCGCTTGGTCTCGTAGGCGGTGAAGCCGTAGTCCAGGAGCAGCCGGGCGTCCCGGTAAACCTCGGCGGAGGACGGGCTGTTCAGGAGCACGGCGATGAGCGTCCTGTCGCCCCGGCGCGCCGACGCCACGAGGCACAGGCCGGACTCGGGGATGTACCCCGTCTTCACGCCGGTGACGTCGGCATCGCGCCACAGCAGCTTATTGTGGTTGTAGAGCCTGCGGACCGAGTCCTTGGCGGGCCACGGGATCTCGTGCTCCCTGGTGGCCACGATGGCGGCGAAGACCGGGTTCTGCAAGGCGTAACGCGAGATCACCGCCAGGTCGCGGGCGGTGGTGTAGTGGTCGCGCGCCGACAACCCGTGGGGATCGTGGAAGAGCGTATCGGCCGCCCCCAGCTCCCGCGCACGCTGGTTCATCAGGGCCACGAAGGCTTCCTGGGACCCGGCGACGTGTTCCGCGATGGCGATGGCCGCGTCGTTGCCGGACTCGAGCAGCAGGGCATACAGGAGGTCGCGCAGGGTCTGGTGCTCGCCCTCGTCCAGATACACCCGGCTCCCGTCGACCAGCGTCGCCGCCCGCCCGACCGTCACGACATCGTCCAGCCGCCCCCGCTCCAGGGCGACCAGCGCGGTCATGATCTTCGTCGTGCTGGCCATGGGCAGGCGCTCTGAGGCGTTCTTGGCGAAGAGGATCTGGCCCGTGGCGGCTTCCATGAGCACGGCCGCCCTGGCGGACACCGTGGGCACGTCCCGCGTCCCGGCCGCGGCCGCCGGGGCGGTACCAAGAAATATGGCAATCGCTATCAAAAGCGCCTGCCGGAGGCGCTCCCGTCGTCGGCTCATGTCTCGGGATTTCTCCGTGCGGACGCCGCTTCCTCCCCAAAGAGGTCGTAGTCATCGGCGTGGGTGATGCGGACGGTCACGATCTGGCCTGGCCGCAGCCGGCGCCCGCCGCCCGCCCGGAAGATCACCTGCCCGTCCACCTCCGGGGCCTGACCCCGCCAGCGGCCGCGGTAGACACCCTGTTCGCCTCGCTCCCTGCCCTCGACGAGGACCTCCAGCTCCGCCCCCACGCGGCGCCCGTTCCGCCTCCGGCTGATGGAGCGCTGGTGCTCCACCGCCCTGTGCAAGCGCTCCTCCTTGACCGCAGGGGCCACCTGGCCCGGCATGGCGGCCGCCGGCGTCCCCTCTTCGGGCGAGAACGCGAAGAAGCCCGCGTAATCCAGCTCCGCCTCGTCCAGGAAGGAGAGGAGTGCCCGGAAGTCCCGCTCCGTCTCGCCGGGGAACCCGACGATGAAGCTGGAACGGAAGACGGCATCGGGCAGCACGGACCGGATGGCGGCCAGACGCTCCAACAGGTCCCGGCGCCCGCCTCCCCGGCCCATGGCGGCGAGGACGCGGTCGCTCCCGTGCTGCATCGGGATGTCGACGTAGCGGCAGGCCTTGGACAACCCCGCCAGCGTCTCGGCCATCTCGGCGTCGAACGTCGTGGGATAGTTGTACAGCAGGCGGATCCAGCGCACCCCCTCCACCTCCTCCAGGGCGCGGAGGAGCCGGGGGAGGAGGGGGCGGCGCTCCAGGTCGAACCCGTAGTAGGTGCAGTCCTGGGAGACCAGGTTCAGCTCCCTCGCGCCGGCTTCCGCCAGGACCGCCGCCTCGGCGACGACGTCTGCCAAGGAACGGCTGCGGTAACGCCCGCGCAGACGCGGGATGACGCAGAAGGCGCAACGGTGGTCGCAACCCTCCGCGATCTTCAGGTACGCCGAATGCCGCGGCGTCAGGCGCACCCGGGGCAGGAGACCATCGTAGCGGTACGCGGGGAGGCCCACCGCCGCCGTGCGCTCGCCGGCGAGGGCAGCGCGCGCGACGTCCACGACACGCGCCATCTCCCCCGTCCCGATCACCGCGTCCAGCTCCGGGACCTCGGCCAGGAGTTCCGCCGCGTGGCGCTGCACCAGGCACCCCGCGGCCACGAGGGCCTTCAGCCGCCCCTGCGCCTTCAGGCGGCCGAGCCCGAGGATGGCCTCCACCGACTGCTCCTTGGCGGCGTCGATGAATCCGCAGGTGTTGATGATGCAAAGGTCCGCACTCCGCCCCCCGCGCCGGCGCAGCCACCTCCCGAGGGCGGCGGCGTCCAGCGCCGTGGCGCGCACCTCGTAGCCGGCCCCCTGCAAGAGGCCGAGCATGTATTCGCTGTCGACCAGGTTCTTGGCGCATCCCAGCGAGACGAGCACCACGCTCAACCGATTCCGCTCGCGCAACGGCGTTCACCCCGGTTCGCGGCCATTTTACCCGGATCGGCGTTCGACCACAACCACCACAAGGAATCGCCGCCGCGCGGCCCGAATACATGGGACGGGAGGTGACACCCTTGGAAACGGTGGGCGCCATCGCGGACCTGCGGCGCCTGGTGGCTGCGGCGCGGCGCCAGGGCGCGACGGTGGGGTTCGTGCCCACGATGGGATACCTGCACGCGGGGCACCAGGCGCTCATGCGCCAGGCCCGCAGCGAATGCGCGCTCGTGGTGGCCAGCATCTTCGTCAACCCGCTGCAGTTCGGCCCACAGGAGGATTTCGCCGCCTACCCGCGCGACCTGGAACGCGACTCCCGCCTGGCCGCGGCGGCGGGGGTGGACATCCTCTTCACCCCCAGCGCCGCCGAGATGTACCCGCAGGGCTTCTCCACCTTCGTCACGGTGGAAGGCCTGAGCGGCATCCTCTGTGGCGCTTTCCGGCCCGGGCATTTCCGTGGCGTGGCCACCGTGGTCGCCAAACTCCTGAACATCGTGCACCCCGACCGCGCCTACTTTGGCCAGAAGGACGCCCAACAGCTCGTCATCATCCGGCGGCTCGTCCGCGACCTCAACATCGCGACCGAGGTCGTGGCGGTGCCCACGGTGCGGGAGCCGGACGGGCTCGCCCTCTCATCCCGCAACGTCTACCTCCAGCCCGACGAGCGCCAGGCTGCCACGGCCCTCTTCCGCTCCCTCCTGGCGGCGGAGGCCGCCATCACGGCGGGGGAGCGATCGGGAGACAACCTCACGGCCCTCATGCTACGTGTCATGCGCAGTGAACCGCTCGTCCGGCCTCAGTACGCCGCCGCCGTGGATCCCGACACCCTCCAGCCCCTCCCATCCGTCCGCGAACGCGTCCTCCTCGCCGTCGCGGCGTACGTGGGGAGGGCGCGCCTCATCGACAACCTCGCCCTCGCCCTGGGGCCGGAGGGCCCACGGCGGATCACCCTGTAAGTCCCATCCACCTCAGTCACTGCGCGCTAGACGCCTATGACCTCCGCACTAAACTGATGAGCGTTTTCACCCGAGATCTATGGTGCGGGGCGCTTTTCGTGCCTTGCAGCGCAGGCAGTAGCGTCCGTATGATGGTGTAAAAAGGGGTCGCCCCCGAGGGGACATAAGCAGGAAG
>JBBITQ010000025.1:0-11085 GCA_037440685.1 Clostridiales bacterium | reverse complement strand
CCGCGTCCGGCGGTGCAGCGGGCCCTGGACGCCGACCAGCCGCCGCCCGCCGGCGCCGAGTCCATCGCGCGGGAGGCGCGGCAGGCCCGCCGGTCCGGGCGCCGCGTCGTGATCAACATCCCGGCCTTCCGCCTGTACCTGTACGAAGGGAGCCGGCTGGTGCGGAGCTACCCCGTGGCCGTCGGGCGTCCTAGCACTATTCTCCCCAATGGGAAACTGGTCAAGTCCGAGACCCCCACCGGGGAATTCGTGCTGGTGAACAAGGTGCGCCGTCCGTACTGGTATCCTCCCGCCTGGCTCAAGAAGGCCATGGGCTGGCCGTCCGGCTACCGCGTGGCTCCCGGCCCCAAGAATCCCCTGGGCGCACGGTGGATGGCCATCTGGCGCGCCGGATATGAAGGCTATGGCCTCCATGGCACCAGCGACCCATCCTCCATCGGCCGGGCCGTGAGCCTGGGCTGCGTGCGGCTCCGGAACGACGACGTGGCCGAGCTCTTCGAGCTGGTGGAGGTGGGCACGCCGGTGCTGATAGTCTACGAGCCGGCTTACCTTTACACCGATCAGGCGGGGAGGCGCCACCTGGTCCTGGCGCCGGACGTCTACGGTCGCGGGGTGGATGTCGTCGCCCTGGCCCGCACGCGCCTCCGCCAGGCGGGCTGGGACGATGCGGTGCTGGCGGGCGAGGAGACCCCGGTCTGGAGCGTCCGCGACATGGTGCTCGCGGAAGGGCCTGGCGGGGGGAGAAAGGCATCGGACGCCGGTGGCCTTGCCGCGGCGTCGGGGCCCCAGGCGGCAGGCGCGGAGACGCGGCCCGTTCCGGTCGCCGTGAGCTGGTGGTCTGGGCTGGTGGTGAGCGAGGAGGCTTACCGGGAGGGGGGCGAGATCTACCTCCCGCTCTCCGGCTTCCCCGAGGTGTTGCACCACTACTTCCGCCTCGCTCCCGACGGCTCTGGCTATCTCCTCTACGGCAGGTCCCTCGAAGGGGTCAAGGAGCGGGACGGGCGGCTGTACATACCGCTGGGCGCCGCGGCTGCCCGCTTCGGGCTGACGGTGGACTGGGACGACCGCACCAGGACGGCGCGCGTTCACTTCTGAACGGACTTCGCGTGGATGCCCGGCCGCGCGGCGCTCCGGGGCCGCCAGGGCGACATCGCTCCCATGGCGGCGGGAGGGTTTCCGCCGGCTGCTGGCGAAGAGTGGGGTGTAAACCTTCTGGCGTCTCCGCCGCGCCGCCGCGCGGCGCGGGCGCCACCCGGGAGGCCTGAGGCCGTTGGCGAGACCGGCGGAGCGGACGATCGTGCTCATCGACGGCCATAGCCTCTTCCACCGGGCGTTCTTCGCCCTGCCGCCCCTGACCAACGCCCGAGGCCAGCACACCAACGCCGTGTACGGGTTCCTCAATATGCTGTTCCGGCTCCTGGAGGACGAGCGGCCCGAGTACCTGGCCGTCGCCTTCGACAAGGGGGCGCCGACCTTCCGCCACGAGGCCTTCGACGCCTACAAGGCGCACCGGCCGGAGATGGCGGATGAACTGCGCAGCCAGATGCCGCTCCTGCGCGAGGCCCTGGCCGCCCTGCGTGTGCCTGCCTTCGAGCTCGAGGGCTACGAGGCGGACGACCTGCTGGGCACGCTGGCGCGCCGGGCGGCCCAGCAGGGCTTCCGCGTTCTCATCGTCACGGGCGACCGCGACCTCCTCCAGCTCGTGGGGCCAGGGGTGGAGGCGCTCCTCACGCGCAAGGGGATCAGCGAGCTGGAGCGTTTCGACGCCGCCGCCGTGCGGGATCGCTACGGGGTCGAGCCGGAGCGGCTGCCCGACGTCAAGGCCCTGATGGGCGACCCCTCGGACAACATCCCCGGGGTGCCCGGCATTGGCGAGAAGACGGCGGTGAAGCTCATCCAGCAGTTTGGCTCCCTGGAAGCGGTCCTGGCGCGGCCGGACGCGGCTGGGCCGCGCCTGGCGCGCCTCCTGGCGGAGCACCGGGCGCAGGCGGAGATGTCCCGGCGCCTGGCGACCATCGTGCAGGACGTGCCGCTGGAGGTGGACCTGGAAGCCTGCCGGCGGGCGGAGCCGGACCGGGGGGCGGTCCAGAGGCTGTTCGCCGAGCTGGAGTTCCGCTCGCTCCTGCGGCGCCTGGGGTGGGATGGCGACGGCCCGGGGGCGCTAATGGAAGAAAGCGGGAGGAACGGCCGGGCGGCCCCCGCTCTGGCCATTCCCTTGGCGGTGGCCGACAGCGAGGCGGCGGCGCGGGAGGCGGCGGAGTCCATCCGCCGCGCCGCCGCGCGGGGGGTGCGGCTCACGCTGGTCCCCGGAGGAGACGGCCTGCTGGTGGCAGTCGTCCCAGGGGCGGACGCAACGGATCACGAGGCCCGCTCCTTCCTCTTTCCCGGGTGCGGTCACGGCGGGGCCGCTCGGGACGGGAGGCTGGCCGCCCTGGCGCCGGTGCTCGCGGCGCCGGACGTCCCCAAGCAGGGCCACGGCCTGAAGCCTTTCGCCCGCCTGTTGCGCCGCCGAGGATTCCGCCTGGAGGGGCTCGCCTGCGACACGGCGGTGGCGGCGTATCTCCTGGATCCGACCCGGTCCGGCTACCGCCTGGAGGATCTCGCGCGGCAGCACCTGGACTTGGAGCTGGAGGGGGACGGCGCGGCGGCTGCGCCAGAGGAGGCTGCCAGGCTGGCGGCCCGCGGTGGCGGCGCTCGCCCCGCGCCTGGAGGCGGAGATGGCCGCCCGCGGGCTGGACAAGCTCTTCCGCGAGGTGGAGATGCCGCTGCTGGACGTTCTTGCGGCCATGGAGGCGGCAGGTGTGCTCGTCGACCCCGCCGTGCTGGAGGAGCTGGGGCAGGAGTTCGCGGCGCGCTTGGAGGGTCTGGCCGAGGACATATATGCCCTTGCCGGGGAGCGCTTCAACATCAACTCCACCCAGCAACTGGGCGAGATCCTCTTTAAGAAGCTGGGCCTGCCGGCGGCCAGGAAGACCAAGACCGGATTCTCTACCGACGCTGCGGTGCTGGAGGAACTGGCCGCGCGCCACCCCATCGCCGCCCTGGTGCTCCAGTACCGCCACTTCACCAAGCTTTTGGGCACCTACGTCGAGGGGTTGAAGGGGCTGATCGACCCGGAGACGGGGCGGGTCCACACCACCTTCCACCAGACGGTGGCGGCCACGGGCCGGCTCTCCTCCTCCGACCCGAACCTGCAGAACATCCCCGTCCGCGAGGAGATGGGCCGGCGCCTGCGCCGCGCCTTCGTCGCCCCTCCCGGCCACGTGCTGCTGGCGGCCGACTACTCGCAGATCGAGCTGCGCATCCTGGCACACTTCGCCGGCGACGAGGCCCTCGTGCGCGCCTTCCACGAGGGCGCCGACATCCACCGTGCCACGGCGGCGGAGGTCTTCGGGGTGGCCCAGGAGGACGTGACCGAGGCGATGCGCGACGCCGCCAAGGTCGTCAACTTCGGCGTCGTGTACGGTATCAGCGACTACGGGCTGGCCCAGAACTTGAATATCGGCCGGGCCGAGGCGCGCGGCTTCATTGACGGTTATTTCGCCCGCTTTCCCGGCGTGCGGCGGTACATGGAAGAGATCGTCGCCCAGGCGCGGCGGGAGGGGATGGTGCGCACCCTCTTCGGGCGGGTGCGCCCGATACCCGAGATCAACAGCAAGAACTACGCCCGGCGCCAGTTCGCCGAGCGGACAGCGCTCAACACGCCCATCCAGGGTACGGCGGCCGACATCATCAAGAGGGCCATGGTGCGGCTACATCGCGAGCTGGAGCGGGGCGGCTACCGTTCCCGGCTCATCCTGCAAGTCCACGACGAGCTGATCCTGGAGGTGCCGGAGGCGGAGCTGTGCCCCGTGCGCGCCCTCGTCACGGAGGTGATGGAGGGGGCGGCGGAGCTGGCGGTGCCCCTCAAGGTGGACGTGAAGGTGGGCCCCAACTGGTACGAGATGGGTTAGGAGGGGTGAGGCGTGCCGGAGTTGCCCGAGGTGGAGACGATCCGCCGCACCCTGGCCGCGGTGCTGACCGGGCGCCGGGTGGAGCGGGTCGAGGTGCGCTCGTCCCACTGCCTGGCGGGGCCGGCGGCGGAGGGGGGAGCGCGGGCGTGGGCCGCGCTCTTGACCGGCCGCATCTTCAGCCGCTTCGAGCGGCGCGGGAAGTACCTGCTGGTGCATCTGGACCGCGGCCTCTTGGCGGCGCACCTGCGCATGACGGGCCGGCTCGTCTACTATCCCGCTCGGGCGCCGGAGCCGGACCGGCACACGCACGTGATCATGGAACTCGAGGGCGGCGGGGAGCTGTGCTTCTGGGACCAGCGCAAGTTCGGGCGTCTCTACCTCTTCCCGGCGGCCTCCGGGGCCGACGGGGTGCCGTCGGACCTGCCGCCTGAGCTGGAGGGGCTGGCGCGCTTGGGGCCCGAGCCGCTCTCGGACGATTTCACCTCCGAGTACCTGGCGGCTGCGCTCCAGGGGCGGCGCGCGCGCATCAAGGCGGTGCTCCTGGACCAGGAGGTGCTGGCCGGGGTGGGGAACATTTACGCTGATGAGGTGCTCTACCTGGCGGGGGTGCACCCGGACCGGGAAGCCCGGTCCCTGAGCGGGGATGAGGTGCAGCGCCTGTGGCGGGCGATCCGCGAGGTCCTGGCGATGGCCATCGCCCACCGCGGGACGACCTTCTCCGATTACCGCGACGGGCTGGGGGAGACGGGGGGCTTCGGGGCCCTGCTCAACGTCTACCGCCGCGAGGGCCAGCCGTGCCGCCGCTGCGGGAGCGCCATCGTCCGGGCGCGGGGCGGGCGTTCCACCCGCTTCTGCCCCTGTTGCCAGCGTTGAAAGCGGCCGGGGCCTCAGGTGCCCGGCGGTGGTGGTCGCATCTGGACGAGGAGGGTCAGTTGTGCAGACGGTGGTCCTGGAGTTCGACGACGAGCGCTCCCTGCGCGAGGCCGTGGATCACCTGTGGCGCAAGCTGCGCGTCACGGGGGAGCTGAACGTCCAGGCGCTGGGCAAGGGGTCCTGGCGCCTGGAGATCATCGCCGAGAAGGGGCTCCGGCCCAACACCCTGGAGAAGCTCAAGGGTCGCCTCGTCGAGTAGGGCCGGTGAGCGGCTCGCCCCGTCCCCCGCGCCGGCGGCCTCACCCCCCGGCGCCGCCGCGACATATTGTGTTGGCGGGGTGGTGGCCGGGTGGTGGGGGCGATCCTGGCGGCGGTGGCGGCGAGCGCCGACGGGCTGGCGGTGGGATCCGCATACGGGATGCGGGGCATTTGCATCCCGTTCGGTTCTCTGGCCCTCATCGGGCTGGTGTCGAGCGCCCTCGCCGCCGCCGCCATGTCCTTGGGCCGGCGACTCGCCCTCCTCTCGCCGCCGCTGGCAGCGCGGGCTGGTGGCGCCGTCCTCCTGGCGCTGGGGGTGGCCTGGATCTTGCAGGCCTGGCGGCGGCAGCGGCTGGGTTGGGGGCGGGACGCGGCGCGGTCCGGCGCGGCGGCGTCAGCCGCCGGAACACGGGCATCCACCGGGCTGGCCGGCGGGCCGGCAGCTCCCACCGCGCGTCCCCTGGAAGGACCGGTACTCCTCCTCCGCCTCCGGTCCTTGGGGCTCGTGGTGCAGGTGTGGCGGGACCCCGGCGCTGCGGACTTCGACCGCTCGGGGCGCCTGGAGGGGCTGGAGGCTCTCGTCCTGGGGCTGAGCCTGGCCCTCGACGGGACGGCGGTGGCCATGGCCGCTTCCCTGAGCGGGTGGGGTTTCTTGTTCCCCCTTTTCGTGGGGCCCATACAGGCCCTGGCCCTGCGTGCAGGTGGCTCCGTCGGCTGGCTGGGAAGGCGCGGGCGGGCCGCCGGCCTCGCCGCCTCCTACCTCCCCGGGTGCATCCTCTTGGCGCTGGCCCTGGTGCGCCTGGTATGATCTTGGAAGACGGCGATCGCGCGGGGGTGGCGCGTTGGTAGTGATCGGCCTCACCGGCGGCATGGCGTCGGGCAAGAGCACCGTCGCCCGCATGATGGAGGAGATGGGCGCGGCGGTGATCGACGCCGACGTCGTGGCACGCGAGGTGGTGGAGCCAGGCGGGCCGGCCTGGCGGGAGTTGGTGGAGGCCTTTGGACCTTCCATCCTGAACGCCGATGGCCACCTCGACCGGCGCGCCCTGGCACGGCTCGCCTTCGCCGACGCGGCAAGCCTGGACAAGCTGAACCGCGCCACCCATCCGCACATAATCGCCGCGATCCGCCGGCGCCTGGCCGCCCTGGCCGCGGCCGGGACTGCTGTCGCCGTCATCGACGCGGCCCTGCTCTTCGAGACCGGCTTGGCGGCTGAAGTGGACCAGGTGTGGGTCGTCACCGCCCGGCGCGAGCAACAGATCGCCCGCGCGCGGCTCCGCGACGCCCTGGAACCGGAGGAGGTCGAGGCCAGGCTGGCATCGCAGTGGCCGATCGAGGATAAGGTAATGCGAGCCGACGTCGTCATCGACAACAGCGGCACCCTCCCGGAGACGCGACGCCAGGTGGAGGCGGCGTGGAGGCGGATCGCGGAGTGATCGTAGACTTGCGGAGGGGGCGTCCGGCCCGGCTGCTGCTGGCCGCCGCCGTGGCGCTCCTGGCGCTCGCGGGGGTCGCGGGCCTCCTGCGATGGCTCTATCCCTTGCCCTATGTACCGCTCATCGTTGCCGAGGCTGGGCGGAACGGGCTGGACCCGCTCCTGGTGGCGGCGGTGATTCGCGTTGAGAGCCGGTTCCGGCCTGACGCCACCTCTTCCGTCGGGGCGCGCGGCCTCATGCAGATCCTTCCGGAGACGGGTCGCTGGGTGGCGGGGCGGATCGGCCTCAGGACCTTCCACCCCGATCAGCTCTTTCAGCCCGAGGTGAACGTGGCCGTCGGCACGTGGTACCTGGCCTACCTGCGGACGGAGTTCGGCGGCAACCTGGCCGCGGCCTTGGCTGCCTATAACGGCGGCCGCCACAACGTGCGTGCCTGGCTGAAGAGCGGCCGCTGGGATGGAACCGTCTCCGGCGCCGGCGCCATCCCCTTCCCCGAGACGCGGTACTTCGTCCGCGCCGTGATGCGCGACTGGCGCATCTACCGCTGGTTGTACGGCACCCCGCGCCCGTGACCCGGGATCGGGCCCCGGCTCGCGCCGGGTCATCGGGGCAGCACCTCGTACACTAGCGAACCCCTGTAAGTGCCCGGAGGGGCGGTGTACGGCACGTGCAACCTGAGGTCAAACGCGTGGGTCTGTCCGGCGGTGGGCGGGCCCTCGGCAGCCGCGGCGGGCTGGGGAGGCAGCGGCCGCCAGGCGTCGGGGGCCTGCCGGTATTCGGCAAGGAGGGTGTCCGCCGCGCCGGACCTGGTGAGGGGTGCCAACGCGTGTCTCAGCGTCCACGGTATGTTGGCGCGCACCGTGACCGTGACCGCCGCGGCCCTGGTGGCAGGCGATCGGGATGGCGCCACGGTTCCGAAGTCGACCTGGGGAGCCGAGATGCTCATGAGGAGCTCCTGTCCCACCGTGGCCGAGACGGCGACGGCCGCGGTGCGATCCTCCCCGGATGCCGGGACCGGCGCCGGCCCGGGGGCGGTGCCGGCGGTGGCGTCTGGCGGCAGACGTGAGAAGGAGGCGGCGTCGAGGAGGATGGCGCCGAGGCTTATCTCCACCGCGGCGGCAGGTGCGTTGTCCACGGCGCCGTTCTTGCGGTTGGAGATGGCCACCACGACGGTGTGCGTCTGGACGGAGCCGAAGTCCAGGATGTCCAGCCGGCGAGCCCAGAACCCCTCGTCGTAATAGCCGGGGGCCGATTCCAGGGTGGCTATGTGAAAAGTGTGATGCGGCACCGGAGGCAGGGATTGCTGGGTGCCGTCGAAACCCGGCGGGTCCACCCAGACGTGCAGGTCGAGGCTGTCGTAGTTCCCGTTCCAATTGATGAAGCTGGCCATGCTGACGGTGCGGGCTGTGGCCGTGTAGGCCCAGCCCTGCCAGGAGGTGCCGCGCAGCGCGTATGCCTGCACCCCGTTCTTGTGCCAGGGTGAGGAGCCGAAATACCTGATTCCCGGGTCAGTTTCGTCGATGACCCTCTCGGCTGCCCGGACAGGGTACGCCGCGGCTGCGGCGGCCAGGGCTGCCGCCAGGCAGATGGTGGCGGCGCGCCGCGGTCCCGAGCGCGAGGCGCCCGCCGCGATCGCTGGCAGCGAAGGTTTCGTCGCCGGTCTCATGCGGCATCACCTCCTGGTGTAGGGGAGCCGGCCCACGCTCATGTCAGCCCGCGAGGGCCTGGTAGGTGACCGTGCCGGTGTACGTCCCCGGCGGGGTGTTCGTCCACGGCACGGAGATCTGGTAGTCGAACGTGTGGGAGTCCCCGGCGGTGGGCGGACCGGACTTGACCGTCGTCGCCGTGGCGGGGAAGTCGGAGAAGGCGTTGGCGCCCGCGTCGCTGTATCGGAGGGGCGGCAGCGCCTCGGTGCCCCCCACCCGGGTGAGGGGACTCGCCGCGTGCTGGAGCTGGTACGGCACGTTAGCTTGGACGGTGACCGTGACGGCGCCGCGAGCGACTGCCTGCCCCTGCGAAGGCGTGACGGTCCCGAAGGTCAGGGTGTTGGTGCTGAGGGAAAGGGAGATGTCCTGCAGCACCGTGGCGGAGACGTCCACCCCGCCGTCGGTGGCGGCAAGGGCGGCAGCAGCCGAGAGGCAGAATCCCCCCGCCATGAGGGCGAGCGCTGCGGCGATGGCGGCGGCCCGACGGGTGCGGCTGGCGAAGTCGGAAGCCATCGACTCACCTCCTTTCCTCTGCGAGGAGTCTTCCCCCGGTGCCATCCCGGCCGGTCGCCAGCGAGGGCGCCCCGTCACCGGGTGGCACCATTCGGTGGGCTAGGATAGCATGACCCCATTGGGGCCGGCTCCCCTCAGGAAGCGACCGCCGGCCCGGCGGCGGCCTGGCGTGGGCCAGGCGGGCGGCGGCCCATGACCTTGGCGGCGATGGCGCCCCCGAGGGTCGAGGCGATGACCCCGGCCGCGAACTGCCAGCTCACGACCAGGACCGTCCCGGCGTCCGCGACGGCCGCCAAGGGCTCTCCAGCTTCGTTCTCCGCGCGGACCGACACGCGGTAAGCCGCCAGGGCGGGGCCATGGGGGAGAGAGGTGCGGAAGGCGACCTCCGCCCCGGGCAGGACCCGCATCTCGCCGGCCCTCGTCACCACGGCGGGGCCGCCGGCAAGGGGGCGCAGCCCCACGGCGGCCGATACCCGCGAGTGCACGTTGCCAGAATTGCGGTAGCGGAAGGAGATCAGCACGGGGTACGCCAGCGCCACCCGCGGCATCTGAATCCCCGAGATGCCTCCGGCCTCACGGAAAGGATCGGTCCCCCGAACGCGCATGAGCACGAGGGTGCCCAGCTTGCCCACCACCCTGGCCCCGGTGCCCGCGGGCTCTGCCTCCAGGGCCTCTCCGGCGAAGAAGACCACGGTGTGGGGGGAGGGATGGAAACGGCGGCTCTGACGATGCGGGCGGCGCCGGATGCGAGGATGAACTCCCGAGGCGACACCGCGATCCAGTGCCCGGCGCCTGCGGACAGGGACCCGGCCGGGCGGGTGATGGCATTGCCGCGCGAGTCCTGGGCGTAGTCCCACACCTCCACCCTGATGCGCACCGGTTGAGCGCCGCGGTTGCGGATGTGGATGTCCCTGGCCACGGTCTCACCCGGCCGGACCTCTGCCTCGTAGTATGGGTCCGCACTCAGGGACATGGCGGCTCGCGCCGTTGTGCCCGACAGGATGGGCAAGCACAGAGCTGACAGGAAGGCGGCCACCGATCGCCAGGCCCTTTTCCGCCCCATCGCCATCCACCTCTTTCCGCTGGTCCCGGGTCCCTCCCGGGACGCTCCGTGGGCTCCCCACGGTTCCCAGGATCAATGGGAGATTCTGGATATAAGGGATACGCTATCACCCATTGATTTCCTTCTGGCCGGGCCGATTTTTTGAGGCCCTAGGAAGCGGCTTTGGCCGCGGGTCCGGAGGAAGGGCGGAGCCCCTGGCCGGAGATCGGCAGGGGCTCCCGCTCTTCCGGGCGCGTTGACGGCCCGACGATCCTTCTCTCTAGTTGCCCGGAGGGCAAATGATCCCGAGCGCCCGGTAGGTGGCGGCGTCCACCACGCCGGTCGCCGGCAGGCCGGCCGACTGCTGGAATGCGCGCACGGCGGCTTCGGTCCGCGGGCCGTAGATCCCGTCGATGGGACCCGGGTTGAAGCCCCTGGCCACCAAGGCGCGTTGCACCGCCAGCACGTCGTCGCCCTGCATGAACGGCGAGGTCAGGCTCAGCCGGCGGCACCGGCTCGGGCGGAATTGCGTCGGCACGCAGAGCTGCTGCCCGGGGAAGATGACGTTGGGGTCGGTGACCTGCGGGTTGGCGTTGATGAGGGCCTGGAGCGAGACGCCGAAGCGCTGGGCGATGCTGAACATGGTGTCTCCCGGCTGCACGGTGTAGATGAAGCCGTTGGGGCAGGGCGGTGGTGGCGGGATCACATGTCCGGCGTTGACATCGCTCATGTTCGTTCCTCCTTTCGCTTTTGCGCTGGACCAGCATATGCTTGCCCCACATGCCGCGTGAGGGATGGGGGCGTATTGGTTCGCTGTGCCTTCGCCCGGTTGGGAGCCAGTCTACGGCGCTGGAGAAAAGGGGGCGAGATGCCGTTATACAATTAGATAGAAAGGGTGCGCCCTGCACGGCGCACCTTCCTGGCCAAGGAGGCGGCACCCGTGTTGACCCACTGCGAGTTGAAAGTCTGTCCCATCCTGATGGCGGCGAGCCTGGCGAACCCGGACCGAGTGCTGCAATTCGAGAACATGGAGCGACACCGGGTGTGCTGCATGGGCGAGGACTGTGCCTGGTGGCGTGGCAGCGGCTGCGTGCTGGCGTGGTTAGATGCTGCCGGCGCCGGCTCCCTGCCGGCGCAGGGCGGCGCGGAGCCGCGGCGCCCTCGGCGGGTGGCCGCGCGCCCGAGCTAGGCGCGGATCCCGGGTCCCGGCATCTCTTGCTGCCCGCCGCTGTGACGGTTTCTGTCATGTTCCCCATGCTATGCTCTGGGCAGAACGGCTCCCGGGAGGGCGGTAGGGGGCGAAC
>JBBITQ010000024.1:0-11187 GCA_037440685.1 Clostridiales bacterium | reverse complement strand
GGATCGATCTCCTAACCCCAAGCCTTGAGGTGTCCACTAAACCGGGGCAAGTCCAGACACGCGCCAGGGGAGGACCTGAGGAGAGAGCGAGGAGGTTGTGACGATGCGCAGCCGGTTTCTGCCCGGCATATCCCTTCTGGTGGCCATCGCGGCCGTGATCTGGGGCGTGGGGATGCGCGAGGCCCGGAACAGGTACCAGGCCGCCCTGGAAGCAGGTTACCAACGCGCCTTCTATGACCTCATCGACCAGGTCGAACAACTGCAGGTGGTCACCGGCAAGGCGCTGACGGCGGCCTCGGCCGAGCAGCAGATCGCCCACCTGGCGGAGATCGGGTTCCGCGCCGGAGCCGCCCAGGACGCCCTCTCCCGCCTGCCCCTTAAGGGGATCAACACCTCCGCCAGCCGCAAGTTTCTGGCGCAGATGGGCGACTACGCCAACACCCTCATACGCGACCGCGCACGCGGACGGGAACTGGGAGCGCAGGAGCGCCAACAGCTCGCCCGGTTCGAGGTGGAGACGGCGCGCCTTTCCCGACAGTTGCACGGCCTGGAGAGCCGCCTGGCGGGACGGGGCTTCCGCTGGGCCATCGCCATCACCACCGGCATCGGACGGGGCACCGGGATGGCCCAGCCGCGCCCGGTGCCGGGGACGGCCAGCGACCTCAACGCCTTCAGCACCATGGAGGAACGCATGCAGAAGCTGCCCGCGCTCATCTACGACGGGCCGTTCTCCGATCACCGGGAGAAGGAGCGGCCCCGCGGGCTGACGGGCGCACCGGTGTCTAGGGAGCGGGCCGCCGAGATCGCGCGCCGCTTCGTGGACCTCCCCGCCGGAGCCGTCTATCAGCCGGCCGGGCGGCCCCGGGACACGTCCGGGCGCATCGCCGCCTTCTCGGTGGTCCTGCAGCAGAGGAACGGCGCCGGCCAGATCTACGCTGACGTGAGCAGGAAGGGCGGGCATGTCGTTTGGTACCTCAACAGCCGCCCGGTGGCTGCCGAGCGGCTAGACACGCCGGCAGCCCTGGACCGCGCGCGCCGGTTTCTCGAGAGCCGGGGTTTCCGGAACATGGAGGCCATCCAGTCGGCCCGGGAGGACCACGCCCTGGTCTTCTCCTTCGCGCCGCGGCAGGACGGCGTGCTCATCTACCCGGACCTGGTCAGGGTGAAGGTGGCCCTGGACGACGGGCAGGTGATCGGCTTCGACGCTCGGCAGTATCTGATGGCGCACCACGACCGGCGGCTGCCCCAGCCCAGGCTCAGCCCCGACGAGGCGCGAGCGCGCGCCAACCACGGCATGGACGTCCAGGGGGTGCGCCTGGCCGTGATCCCCACCGCGGGCGGGGGGGAGGCGCTGGCCTACGAGATCCGGGCCAAGCGCGGCGCCGACGCCTATCTGATCTTCGTGAACGCCCTCACCGGGCGCGAGGAGGATATACTCAAGGTGGTAAGCGCCGGCGGCGGCAGGCTGACGATGTAGATTCCGGCCCAGCCGGCACGAACCGATTGCGGCGGAGGCCCCAGCGGCGCGGCTGGGGCCTCCTCACTTCTCCCTGCAGGATGTGACGCCGCTCGCAGAGGGTGTCAGCATCCGCCCGCCGCCGGCCGATACATTATAGTACCAAAGCAGGAGGGTTCCCCGATGGGAACGCAGAGGCTGGCCATCTCCGTCGAGAACCATTCACCCCAGTACGCTCGCGCCCTCGACGAGGCGCGGCTGCCCTACCACGTTTTCAAGTCCTCCCGGCGCTGGGTCTACCTCACCGACTACCTCCCTTCCCCGGTGGCGGAGGCCACGGCGCGCTTCCTCTCGGAGAACGTGCTGCCCGAGATGCTGCTGGAACACATCGACACGTCCTACCAGGACATCCCGGAGGAAGACAGGCTGGCCATCTTCCAGGACAACCTGGACTACCTGCGCAACGACCAATTCACGCGCGGCACACAGGCCCTCATCCAGCCGAGCCTGGAGGAGAACCGGGCGCTGAGCATCGAGGGGTGGTTGCGTTTCCGGGGCCAGGACCTGGTGCGCGTCATCGCCCGCCTGGCCCACGAGGGGCTGCGCAGCCTGCGGCTGGAGCGCGCCTACCGGCAGTTCCGCACCCTCTGCCAGGGGGAGTTCGACCACCTCATCGTGGAGGGGGAGGGCGCCCACCTGCGCATCAAGGATCCCAGCGGCATCGAGCTGTTCACGGAGTTCCTCGAAGGCTATCTCGACCCGCGCCTCCAGATCGACCGCGAGGATCTGGCGTGCAGCCTCCTGCAGGCGATCCGCCCGGAGCGGCTGGAACTGGTCAACGTGAGCCCGGACCTGCGCCGCCGGCTGCAGGAGTTGCGCCTCTACTAGCCCCGCGCCCTGCGCTCGCTCGGGAAGCCGAAGAGTTCCTCCGCGGCCCGGGCGCAGCGCTCCTCATGCCCCTCGGGCACGAAGACGTAGAACCGCCACAGCGCTTCGTACCGCTCCTCGAGCGCCCGCAGCTCAGACGGTGCGCCGGCTGACGGGTCGTTCAGGTGCACCACCCCGCGGCGCGTCCGCACCAGCGCCCCCGCCTCCTTCATGAAAGACAAGGCGGGGCAGTACACGACCACGTCCTCGAACGGGAGGCCCAGGCAGCGGGCCAGTTCCTCCTCCGCCCGGCGCCGCCCTTCCCGGTCGAAGTGATAGGCCGCTACCAAGCGTGACCGCGCCTCGCGGTCCACCCTCGCGGCGGAGATCACGTAGCCCCGCTTGAGAAGCTCCCTGCGCTCGACACGCTCCGCCAGGCGCCGCACCCGGGGGTCCGGCCGCCCCGGGGGATAGGCCTTCAGCAGCCCCAGAAGGCCGTAGTCGCTCTGCCAGAGGAGATCCTCCTCACGCAGCCCGTGCTCCGTGGCCAGCTCCACCGCCTTGGAGATGATGGCACCGGAGCAAACCTTGGTGTGGTGGAAGTAGACGCGCTCGCTGAGGAAGTACCTGGTGCGCAGGAGTTGCAGGACCTCCGACCGGGCGTCAGGCCTGTCCATCTCGTCGCGCACCAGGTTGAGGACCAGCCGGCCGGCGTCCAGATCGAAGTAGTGGAAGATACGTTCGTCGTAGTCGTGCACCAACCCGGCGAAGTAGGAGTCCCGCCGCAGGTAGTCAAGGAGGTCGGCGTCGATGGTGCTGGAGACCACCTGGCGCCACCAGAGGGGCCGGGCACCCGGCCCCTCCCGTTCCGCCGCCTTCTCCTCCAGGATCGCCACCACCGGGGCGAAGAGGCCCGCCCGCCGCAGGGTCTCCCCCAGCCTGCCGTCCAGGAGCCGCGCGAGCCTGTCCCCCCGGTCATGGCGCGGGAAGAGGCGCCGCTCGTCCTCGAGGGTGTGGCCGAAGGGGACGTGGGTCACGTCGTGGATGAGCGCCGCCACCGCAGCCGCCTGCTCCTCGTCCCGGTCCAAGTCATGGCCGCGCTCCCTCAGGCCCCGCGCGATGCGCCTCACCATGGCGAGGGTTCCCAGGGAATGGTCGAAACGGGTATGGACGCACCCAGGGTAGACCAGGTTGGCCGTCCCCGTCTGCTTGATGCCCCTCAGGCGCTGGACCTCGGGGGTGTCAAGGACTTCCCGCTCCAGAGACGTGAGTGCGATGTCGCCGTGGACCGGGTCGCGGATGATCATGCCATCTTTAATACGCGCCCCGGCATCCCGGCACCTCCCCCTCATGCCGACATCTCCTGCTGCACGTAGTCTTTGAAGACGAAGCCGCCCTGCCCGCCCGGGACGAGCACCTGAACCCAATAGCCGGCATATCCCTGGATGATCACCATGTCACCCCTGGCCAGCTTGCCGACCACCTGATACCGGCCGCCCGGCCCCTCCCGCATGTTGACGTCGTCCGCGGTGATGTGGCCAAAGCCGAGGAAAGGTTCGGGGAGACCACCGGCCAGGAGGGCGAGGCTGGCCAGTTGGAGGCGCTGGAAATTAACGATCTGGGCCACGACCTTCCTCTCGACTTCCCGCCCGGCCGCCTCCTCCAGCGCCCGGTACCCGTCGGCCAGCGCCTCCTCCTGGCTGCGCAGCCCGCTTGCCACCTCGCGCAGGTTCGACATCTCAGCGCGCACCCCCCAGCGGGCGCGCGGCAGGCCGCGCGCCCGACCAAGGGGATTCATATGCCGGACCTGCTACCGCAAGAACACGTGCGAGCCGATCCAGGCGGTCACCACCCTGCTCCACAGGTAGGAGTTGCCGGCCTTGGCGGGGTTGAAGAAGTACAGCGCCCCGCCGGAGGGGTCCCAGCCGTTCAGGGCATCCTGGGCCGCCTTCCAGGCCGACGCGGTGGGCGGCAGGTAGATCTGCCCGTTCTGCACGGGCTCGAACTGCCAGGGGTCATAGATCACCCCTGCGATAGTGTTCGGGAAGATCCCGCTCCGCACGCGGTTCAGCACCACCGCGCCCACGGCCACCTGACCGGCGTAAGGCTCACCCCGCGCCTCGGCGCTGATGAGCCGCGCCAGGAGTTCCACCTCCCAGCTCGTCGCCCCCACCGCGGCGGGCCTTGCCGCGGCGCTGGAGACCCCTGTGGGGATCCAGAGCACCTGGCCCGCGTAGATCACGCCGTCCCACAGCCCGTTCGCCGCGCGGATGGACGCCGCCGGCACGCCGAAGCGTTGGGACAGGGACCAGATGCTGTCACCCCACTTGGCCGTGTACAGGAAACCGTCCGTCTGGGCCGCAAGCGCCGGGCCAGCGGCCAGGCTGACCAGGAACGCCATCAGTACGGCACCCAGACACAGGCGCTGCCACCTGCGCATCGCGGTCGCCTCCTTTCGCGCCTGCGGGGTTAGCTGTCGGGTTCGGGTGAAAGGAGAAGCCCTACGGCCCCTAGCCGAGGCCGACTCACCCCTCAATCGGTTCCCCCGCCCCGGCCCGCGCCCGGCCGGGTTCGGCGATTTTTTGCGCGGGGACATTGTAAGCGGATGCATACATGACCCGCAACGATAAATGTTTCCCAGCAAGCGCGAAATGTAGCATATAATAAAAAGTGCTTTCCGCGTTTTCGGAAAGAGAGGGACTATGCTGTGAGGCTGGAGAGTCAGATAACCAACGACCTCACCCGCGTGGCGACGAGGCTGCACAGGGCGATCATGGAGAGCCCCGCCGGCGATTCCGGCGGCCAGCCCCTGCCCGACCGCCAGAGGGTCATCGAACTCATCGGCCAATTGCAGGAGGTGCTCTTCCCCGGCTATTTCGGCAGCCTGCGCCAGAGCGACGTGACGTGCCTGGTGGAGAGGTTGGGCGTCATCTACTGGAACCTCACCCGGCTCATCCATGACGCCATGTCGCACGACTGCCCCTTCCCGTGCGAACACGGCTGCAGCGCCTTCCACAATAGCGCCCGGCAGGCGGCCGAATTCCTGGAGAAGCTCCCCGAGCTGCGGGAGATGCTGTCCCTGGACATCCAGGCGGCATATGAGGGCGATCCCGCGGCCGCCGAGGTGGCGGAGATCGTACTGGCCTATCCCGGGCTCTTCGCAGTGATGGTGTACCGCCTGGCGCACCAGCTCCACAGCCAGGGCGTGCGCCTCATCCCCCGCATCATGACCGAGTACGCCCACAGCGTCACCGGCATCGACATCCACCCCGGCGCCCGCATCGGTAAGAGCTTCTTCATCGACCACGGCACCGGGGTGGTCATCGGGGAGACATGCGAGATCGGCAACAACGTCAAGATCTACCAGGGGGTCACCCTGGGCGCCCTGAGCATCCCTCGGGAGAAGGGGCGGGCGCTGCGGGGCGGGAAGCGGCACCCCACCATCGAGGACGACGTGGTCATCTATGCCGGCGCCACCATCCTGGGGGGACAGACGGTGATCGGCCGCGGCTCGGTGATCGGCGGGAACGTCTGGATCACCGAGAGCGTCCCGCCCGGCAGCAAGGTGATCGACCGCCCCACCATCGAGATGCGATCGAGCACCACCGACATGCGGTGACCGGATCGCGCAGAGGTAAGCGAAAGGGCCGGGCGACACCCTCCCGGCCCTTCTCCTTTCGCGCTCCCGCCGCTGGCGGGACTCGCGACGCCACCCCCTGCTATGCCAGCGCTGACGTCACGGCCGGCGCCGCTCACTCCGGCATCTGCCCCAACACGACGCCGATGGTCAGCTCCTGTTCACCCCGCCGGACGCGCAGCTCCACGCGCTGCCCCACCCGCTTGGCCTCCAGGAGCTTCCTCAGGGTCAGGTAGGAATCGGTCGCCTTGCCGTCCACGGCCAGGATCATGTCGCGCACCCTGATCCCCGCCACGGCCGCGGGCCCGTTGGGGACGACCTCGTACACCATCACGCCGTGATCGAAGGAGATGCCGCGCTGGGCCGCCTCATCCTGCTCAAGGATCCCGACCCCGAGCCAGGGGCGCGTCACCTTCCCAGACTGGATCAGTTCCGCCGCCACCCGCTTCACCGTGTTGATGGGCACGGCGAAGCCCATCCCCTCCACATCGGGCAGGCTCATCTTGGCCGTGTTGATGCCGATGACCTGGCCCAGGGCGTTGGCGAGCGGGCCGCCGCTATTGCCCGGGCTGATGGCGGCGTCCGTCTGGATGACCTCGATGGCGTTGTTCGGCGTCACCCGCAGGCTCCGGCCCAGGCCGCTGATCACCCCCGCCGTGACCGTGCGCTGGAATTCCATGGACACCGGGTTCCCGATGGCCACGGCGAGGTCGCCAATCCGCACCTTGTCGGAATCGCCCAGTTCGGCGACGGGCAGGTTGGAGGCCTCCACTTTGAGGACCGCCAAGTCCGTGCGCGGATCCGCGCCGACTACCCTGGCCGCCAGGCGTCGGCCGTCGGCCAGGATCACGTCGATGCTCCGCGCCCCGTCCACGACGTGGTGGTTGGTGACGATGTAGCCGCGGGAGTCGAAGATGAGGCCGGAGCCGCTGGATTGCTGGCCGAAAGAACCGTTGTGGAAGCGGCCGTTGCCAGCCTCCTCGGAATCGCTTCCCGCGATGATGCCGACCACCGCCGGCCCGACCTTCTCCGAGGCGAGCGTGACAGCGGTGACGGGCGGCAGGCCGGAAGCGTCGGAGGACGGCGCCAGCCACCCCATGTCGGGCGAGGCCACGTAACGGACGGCAGAACCGGCGCCGGAAGACTGCAACTGCGCGATCTGCCGCTCCACCTTTTTGAGCTCGGGACGGAGGAGGTCCGCCACGCGGGGGTAGACGAGGGCCGGCGCCAGGACGAGCATGACGACGCAGGTGACCAGCGAGCTCAGCGCCGCGATCAGGAAGGCATTGGGGACCCCGGCGCGCCCCCGCTCGACCTGACGGCTCTCCACGGGCAGGCCCGGTTCGCTCGGCGCGGGCAAGTCGTTCGGCTGGTCGTACATCGCAGATCCCTCCATTTGCAGGCGCGCGCAAGCCGCAGCGTCACGCCAGGCAGCATCATTCTAACACTTCGTCATCGGCGGGAGCTAGCTAGAGGAGGGGCTGATATATTAACTTTTAGTAAAAATTTGCTCTACGCGCTGGAGGCATCGCCTTTGATCGGGTATTGCGTGATGCACCTCACGATCCCCAGGCACCCGGCTGACCCGTCGCGCCTCCGCGTGCCGACGCCGGAGGATTGGCGCGCCGCCGAGGATTACGCCGCCGACCGCGCTGTCACGTGGTGGGACCACAACCCCGTCTTCGCCTGTCAGGAAGAGGCCGAACGGTACGCGCTGCTGGCACCGGTCGAAACCGACATCGCGGTGGTGGAATACGTCGCGGACCCGCCAGACGAGGAGGAGGGGTGGTTCGACTCCTTCCGCTCGCCCCATTGGTTCCGCCTCTCTCCCGAGGGAGCAGGAGGGGACGGCCGCGGCGCTCCCTAGACGACGCCCGCCCAGAGGTCTGACTCCTCCGGTTCCCCCGGACGGATCTCGGGATACGCCCGGTAGAAGTACTCGTACCGCAAGGCCTCCCTCACCTCGGGCGGGAAGCCGCGGAAGACCCGGTCCATCGACAGGTGCTGGGTACGGTGGCAGCGGATGGCCCGGATCTTGAGTTCCAAATATGACGAGACGTCTATGCGCGCGGTGTGCCGGGCGTCGGCCGGGTCCTCCGGACCGGCCCCGGTGATGGCGCGGATGCGTTCGGCCGGCAATGTCCAGTAATAGAGCTTTGCCGGCCGCGCCCCTCGGGGGGCGGAGCGGCGCACGAGGTCGAAGGCCTCCCGGGTGTAGCGGGAGATGGCCCGGTGGTCGCGGTGGCCGGAGATGCCGCCCGGCGGGAAGGTGACGACCACCTGGGGGGCCACGGCGCTGATGTGGCCGGCGATCGCCGCCACCGCTTCCTCCGCCGGGACCCGGTCCACCATCCCGTCGCCATACCCCAGCAGGCGCACCTCAGCGATCCTCAGCACCGCCGCCGCGCGCCGCAGTTCCTCCTCGCGCACCCGAGGGAGTTCGGCACGGCTACACACGGGCGGATCGCCCGCCTTGCCGGCCTCGCCCCGCGTGGCGCAGACGAGGACAACCCTCACCCCACTGGCGGCATAGCGCGCGATGGTGCCACCAGGACCGAAGGACTCGTCGTCCGGGTGGGCGGTGACCAGGAGCATGGTGCGGCGGTTCATAGAGGACACAGCGTGCGCCGGCGCCCAGAGAAGACGCACACCTCCGCGTACCCGGCCGCGCGGACGTATTCGATGAGCTGCGGGTAGGCATGACCCACGTCGCGGGGATGGTGGGCGTCGGACGCGAGAGTGATCGGGATGCCGTGTGACCGCGCCAGGTCGAGGATGGCGCGGTCCGGGTATATCTGGCCGACGGGCTTGCGCAACCCGGCGCTGGAGACCTCGATGGCGACGCCTGTAGCCGCCACCGCGGCCACCGTCTCCTCCAGGAGGTCGCTGACGTCCCCATCGGGCCGGAAGCCGAAGATCTTCACCAAGTCCGGATGGGAGAGGACGTCGAACAGCCCACTGGCAGCAGCCTGGCGCAGGACGGCGAAATAATCGTGCCAGACCTGGCGCACGTCGCGGCCCGCCCAGGTGGCAGGGTCCAGGTCGATGCCCCAATCTCCCAGCCAGTGCACCGACCCCAGGACGAGATCCCAGGGGTAACCATCGAGGAAGGCGGCGATCTCCCGCTCCTTGCCGGGCACGTAGTCCATCTCGATCCCGAGCTTCACCGGGAGCCCGGCCGCCTTGGCATCCTGGATGAGCGCGACGTAGGCGTCGAGGTCGGCATCCTCCCGCTCCCGCGCCCACTCGTTGTCCAGGAGCCCGTGGGCCTGCACGAACCGGTAGGAGTGCTCGGTGATGCAGATCTCGTCGACGCCGCGCGCGCGCGCCGTGCGCACGAACTCCTCCAGCCAGGGCAGGGTGAACTCCCCCTGCTCAAGATGCATGTGATAGTCGACGACCATCACCAACCCCCCGTTTGCTGCGGCTCGCCGGACGGCACGCGGGATCAGGCTGACCGGCGCGCCCCCCGCGACCCCAGGAGGTGCTCCGGGAGGGTGACCGTCCGGAACTGATGGACAGCCGGCACCTGGCGCAGCTCCGCCAGCACGTGCTCGGGCACGGGGGAATCCACCGAGAGCACCATCACCGCCTCGCCGCCCGGGCCGTGGCGCCCGACGTACATGGCGGCGATGTTGATGCGGTGCTCGCCCAGGATGGTCCCCACGCGGCCGATGATGCCGGGCCGATCCTGGTGGAAGTCCATCAGCATGTGGCGCGCCGGCGCCATGTCGAGGGGCAGCCCGTCGATCTCCGCGATGCGCGGCTGCCCCGTGGGGCTCAGGTACCCCGACACGCTGCGCATGCGCCCCGCCGTCCCGGCGCGCAGCTCCACGAGCGAGGTGCGCCCTTCCTGGTCGCCCATCCGGGACACGGTCATGTGGATGCCTTTCTGGCGCGCAAGAACGGGGGCGTTGACCTGGTTCACCGGCCCCTCCACGACTCCGGACAGCAGCCCGGCCAAGGCGGCATTGGCGATGATATCGGCGGCCCTGCCGTCGATGGACCCGTGCACCACCACCTCCACAACCTCGAGGGGGCCGGGGAGGGCCTGCGTGAAGAGGTAGCCAAGGAGCTCGGCGAGGGGCAGGAGCGGCAGCAGCTCCTCCCACGCCTGCTCCGGGATGGCGGGCAGGTTCACCGCGTTTCTCACCGGCTGACCGGTCAGGCAACGGACGATCTGCTCCGCCACTTCCACGGCGCAGACGATCTGGGCCTCCACGGTGGAAGCACCCAGGTGCGGCGTGGCCACCACGTTCGGCAGCCTGAGCAGCGGGTGATCGGCCGGCGGCGGCTCTTTCTCGAACACGTCCAGGGCCGCCCCCGCCAGGTGCCCGCTGGCCAGGGCGTCGTAGAGCGCCTGCTCGTTGATGATCCCGCCGCGGGCGCAGTTGATGACGCGTGCGCCCCGCTTCATCATGGCCAACTGGGGCGCCGAGATCATATTACGCGTCTGAGGCGTCAACGGGGCATGGATGGTGAGGAAATCGGCGGCCGCCAGCACCTCCTCGAGAGGGGCGAGGGAGATGCCCGCCTTGGCCACCTGGGCCGGCGAGGCGTAGGGGTCGAAGGCGACCACGGTCATGCCTAAGGCCTGGGCGCGCTTGGCCACCTCGGTCCCGATGCGACCGAGGCCCACCACCCCGAGGGTCTTGCCGTAGAGCTCCACTCCGGTGAACTTCTCCCGCTCCCACCTGCCAGCGGCCAAGGAGTTGACAGCTTGCGGCAGGTTGCGGGCCAGGGCCAGCATTAACGCGAAGGTCTGCTCGCAGGCCGCGATGGTGTTCCCGTCCGGGACGTTGACCACCACGATGCCGCGGGCCGTGGCCGCCTCCAGGTCGATGTTGTTCACCCCGACCCCCGCCCGGCCGCCCACCCGCAGCCGCCGCCCGGCTTCCATCACCGCCGCGGTGACCTGGGTGGCGCTGCGGACCACCAGGCCCTCGTATTCGCCTATGCGCTCCAAGAGTTCGGCCGGCGTGATATGGGGCTCATAGTCGACCTCGACATGCTCCCTCAGGCGCGCGAGCCCCTCCTCGGCCAGCGGTTCGCTCACCAGCACCTTCATACCCGAGCCGCCTCCGCTCCCAGAACCCGAGCCGCGGCCTGAGCCCCGCTGCCGGGCGCCACCGGGTGGCCTTGCGCCGCCAGCGTCTTCTCGATGGCGGTCAGGGCCGTGAGCAGGTGCTCCGGGCGGACGGCGCCCATGTGGGCGACGCGGAAGATC
>JBBITQ010000023.1:0-11391 GCA_037440685.1 Clostridiales bacterium | reverse complement strand
GACGAGCGGAACGGCCGCCAACGTCTGCACCTCCAGGCCCAGCCCCACCACGGCGGAGGACGTGATGGAGGACCTGGCGGGGCGCATCGATGCCGTCCTGGATGACGGCCCCACCGGGTTGGGTGTCGAGTCCACCGTGGTAGACGTCACCGTTTCGCCGCCTCTGGTGTTGCGGCCGGGGGGATTGCCTCTGGAGGCGCTGCGCGAGGTGTTGCCGGGCGTGAGGCTGCACCCCGCCGTCCTGGACGGCGGGAAGGGTGCCGCGGAGGCGGGAGCGGCGCGATCCCCGGGGATGAGGTACGTCCATTACGCGCCGCGCGCAGACCTGATCCTGATCGAGGGCCCCCCGGATCGGGTGGCGCGTGAGGCGTGCCTGAGGGCGTTGGGGCTTCTGGAGCGCGGCCTGCGGGTGGGTGTGCTGGCGACGGATGAGACGCTGGAATGTTATCGGGAAGCGGCAGCCCGGGGCGTCATCGTCCGCAACATGGGCAGCCGGAGGCGTCTCGACCAGGTGGCGGCATCGCTGTTCCACCTCGTGCGCTCCCTCGACCGTCAAGGGGTGGCGGTGATCCTCGCTGAAGGGGTGGAACGGGAGGGCCTGGGTTTGGCAGTCATGGATCGCCTCACCCGCGCCGCGCGGGAGGTGCTTGTGGTACGGTGAAGGTGCTCTTCGTCTGTACGGGCAACACCTGTCGCAGCCCCATGGCGGCGGGCATGTTGGAGCGGGCGGCGCGGCAGAGGCGCCTGGAGATCACGGTCTCCTCGGCGGGCGTGGGCGCCTGGGAAGGAGCCCCAGCGACGGCCGAGGCCGTCATCGCCGCCGCCGATTACGGGGTGGACCTGAAACGGCACCGGGCGCGGCGGCTCACCGCGGCATTGGTGGAAGGTGCGGACCTCGTGTTGACCATGACCCGCCGCCAGAAGGAGGACGTCCTCGCTCTCGTTCCCGGGGCCCGTGGCAAGGTCTACGCCCTCAAGGAGTATGTGGCGCGGATCGAGGCGGAGCTTGGCGGCGGACAGGAGGAGAGGGGGCCGGGCGGGTCGAAGAGTGAAACCATCGACATCCCGGATCCCATCGGGTGCTCCCTGGCCGTGTACCGCTCGTGTGCCGGGGAGCTGCACGCTGCCACCGAGACCCTGGCGGCTTTCCTCGCCCGAAAGCGCGCATCGGCCGGGATGAAGGGGGAGGAGACCATGCGCGTGGCGCTTGGCGCCGATCACGGCGGGTTTCACCTGAAGGAAGCGATTAAAGAGTGGCTCACGGAGTGGGGGATCGAGTACCAGGACTTCGGCACCCATTCCGCCGCATCGGTTGACTACCCGGACTATGCGCTGGCGGTGGCGGAGCGGGTGGCGGCCGGGGAATTCGACCGCGGCATCCTCGTTTGCGGCACTGGCATCGGCATGTGCATCGCTGCGAACAAAGTACCAGGTATAAGGGCGGCCCTCTGCCACGACGTCTTCTCCGCTCGGGCGACGCGCGAGCACAACGACTCCAACGTGCTCACCCTCGGTGAGCGGGTGATCGGCCAGGGGCTGGCGCGGGAGATCGTGCAGGTGTGGCTCCAGACCGGCTTCGTTGGCGATCGCCATGCGCGGCGGGTGGAGAAGATCCGGACCATCGAGGAGCGCTACCGGGGCGCGGGTGCCGGGGAGGCGTGAATGGGAGCGGGGGCTGTGAACTCCGAAGAGGTGCGCCCCAGGTGGGACGATTACTTCCTGCGCATGTCCCAACTGGTGGCCACGCGCGCCACTTGTCCGCGGCGGCACGTGGGTGCCGTTCTCGTCAGGGACAACCGGGTGATCGCCACTGGTTACAACGGCAGCGCCAGGGGTGACGAGCACTGCGAGGACGTGGGCTGCCTGATGGAGGGTGGGCACTGCATCCGTTGCGTGCACGCGGAGCTCAACGCCTTGATGCAGTGCGCAGCCAGCACCCAGACGAGCGCGGGTGCCACCCTCTACTGCACGCACCTGCCGTGTGCCCACTGCGCGAAGGCGTTGGTGCAGGCTGAGGTGGTCAGAGTGGTCTACATCGCGGAGTACCCGGATCAAAACACGTATGACGTCTTCCGGCGCGGCGGCGTGAGCCTCTGGCGCGCCGTCGCGGCGGAAGACGGCTTCCGCCTGGTCCGGGAATTATGAGGCCCCGCGCGGGCGGAGGAGACGCGGGATGCTGAAGACGAAGACTATCGCCCTGCCGAAGCTGAACAACCTGTCGCCCACGCTGGAGTCGACGGCGCTCAAACTCATGGAAGAGGCGGGGGAGTTGAGCGAGGCGATAGGCAAGTTTCGCGCCCTCAGCGGGGAACGGGACAAGTTGGACGCGCACGAGGTAGCCCGCTTGATCAGCAGGGAACTCCTCGACGTGGCCCAGACGGCGGTCACGATGATGTTCGTCCTGGAAGAGGAATACCGCGTCGACGTCGAGGAGGCTTTGAAGGCGCATATCGAAAAGCTGATCCGCAAGGGGTATCTGAAAATCGAAGAGCCGGAAGCTTCGGCGACGTTTGACGACACAAATCTGCAAGATTAAAATGTGATTCGGACTTTGCGTGCATAGGGTGGCGAGGATTTGGTGGCTCCGCACTGGCACGCGCTGACGTCCGCCCTGGTGGCGTTCGGCGTGGCGTTCGCGCTCACCCCCATCATGAGGCGCCTGGCCTTTGCCCTGGGCGTCCTGGATCGCCCCGTGGAGCGGAGCGTGCACAAGCGGCCGGTACCCCTCCTCGGGGGCGTCGCGATAGCGGCGGCGTTCACCGCAGGCGCCGTCTATGCGCTAGGGTGGGACAAGCCGACCGTCGTCGGCATCCTGCTGGGCGGCGTTTTCATCATGCTCTTCGGCCTCGTGGATGACTACTTCAGGTTGCGGCCGGCGGTCAAACTGCTGGGGCAGGTCACCGCGGCCGCTATCCTCGTGGGGTTCGGCGTGAAGATCGATCATGTCACGAACCCTTTCGGGGGCGGTCAGTTGGCGCTGGGGGTCTGGAGCGTGCCGCTGACCATCCTATGGGTGGTGGCCGTGGTCAACGTCATCAACCTTATAGACGGGCTTGACGGTCTGGCGGCGGGGATCGTCTCCATCGCCAGCGTCGTCCTGCTGGCCGCCGCGGTCCAAACGGGTCAGCCGTGGGCCGCCGTATACCTTTCGGCAGTGCTGGCGGGAAGCGTGCTGGGGTTCCTCCCGTATAACTTCAACCCGGCGAAGATTTTCATGGGCGACGCGGGTTCTATGTTCTTGGGTTTCACCATCGGGGCGATCTCCGTGGAAGGGTCGCTGAAGAGTCCTACCGCCGTCGCGCTGACGGTGCCCCTGCTGGCGCTGGGCCTACCCATCGTGGACACCTTCCTGGCGATCGTGAGGCGCTGGCGGCGCGGGTTGCCCATTGGCATGGCGGACCGGGAGCACCTTCACCACCGGTTGGTGCAGTTGGGCTTGACCCAAAAAGAGGCCGTGGTCGTCATGTACCTCGCTAGCGGGTGGCTGGGCGTCAGTGCGCTGGCCATCACGAGGGCGAGCGGCCCGGTGGCAGTGGCGATCCTCCTCTTCGTCGGCTTGTCTGTCTACTTCGCCGCCCGGAAAGTTGGCATGGCATCGCGTGCCGATGAGCGGGGATTCCGGACCTGACGTGATGATGCGACGTTGGGTGTAGAGGCCTAGGCCGTCGCGGTCTAGGCTATGTTTTTGCCCGCACCTGGAGGGTGGTGTGAGGATGGCGGGACGCAAAATCCGGGTGATGAGCGTCTTCGGAACGCGGCCGGAGGCCATCAAGATGGCGCCGGTGGTGAAGGCGCTGCAGAGGTGCCCTGAGGTGAAATCGCTGGTCCTGGTGACGGCGCAGCATCGTGAGATGCTGGACCAGGTGTTGGAGCACTTCGCGATAGAGCCGGACTACGACCTGAACATCATGCGCCACTCCCAAACCCTGACGGACATCACCACGCGTGCCCTGGAGGGTGCGGTACGGGTATTCGTGGAGGCAGCACCCGACCTCGTGCTGGTGCACGGGGATACGACCACCACCTTCGCCGCGGCGCTGGGCGCCTTCTATCAGCAGATCGCGGTGGGTCACGTGGAGGCGGGGCTGCGCACGCGGCACAAATACTCCCCTTTCCCCGAAGAACTCAACCGCCGGTTGGTGGGAGCGCTGGCAGATCTCCACTTCGCCCCCACGGCCGGAGCCCGGGGAAACCTCCTGGCGGAGGCGGTCAGTCCCGACTCCATCTGGGTCACCGGGAACACGGCCATCGATGCGCTGCTCATGACAGTGAGTGACGATTACCGCTTTGCGACGGCGGAACTCAACGCCATCGATTTCGGTGCCTACCGGGTGCTGGCGGTCGAGGCCCACCGGAGGGAAAACTGGGGACAGCCGATGGAAAACATCTGCGCTGCTCTGGCGGAGGTAGTGGAACGGCACCGCGAAGCGTTCATCGTCTACTCCGTCCACCGCAACCCGCGGGTGGCCGACGTGGTCGAGCGTCGCCTGCGGGGCCGCGAGCGGGTGCTCCTGTGCGATCCCCTTCCTTACCCCGACTGGGCCAATCTCATGAACCGCGCCCACCTGGTGGTGACCGACTCGGGAGGGTTGCAGGAGGAGGCCCCTGCGCTGGGGAAGCCGGTGGTCCTGCTGCGTGATACGACGGAGCGTCCCGAGGCCCTTGAGGCTGGCACCGTCTGGCAGGCAGGGACGGATAGAGAGGAGATTGTGCACGCCGTCACGACGCTCCTGTCGGACGGGGAAGCCTACAACCGGATGGCCCGCGCCATCAACCCCTACGGCGACGGGCGGGCAGCCGAACGCATCGTGCAGGCGATCCTCTGGCGGTACGGGTTTCGGGTGGCGCCGCCGGAGGAGTTCGTCGTATAATAACATGCTGGGTGCCCGGCTCCGAGTTTGCGAATTTTTTCACATCGAGAAGGAAATAGGGCCGCCACCCAGAATATAGACAAGGTTGTCTTTTGTCGAAAGCTGGCGCTTCCTGGTTTGGGACCATGGGGCCAGCCGGGGCGAATGAGGTGGGTTCTTGCGCAACGGCAATAACGCCTACCTCACGTTGTTCCTGTCCCACGGCCTCACCGCGGCCATCAGCATCTATCTCGCGGTCCGTGGAGGGCACTGGCTGGACAGGCGCTTGGGCACGAGCCCGCTGTTTTTGGCGCTGCTTGTCCTCCTTGTGATAGGGGCTAACGTGCACATGCTCATCAAGGAAGTGCTGGCGGAATTCGATCGCCGTGCTCCGCGACCGCCCGATCGCCGGCCCCGGGACGGCGTCCCAGGGGGCGCTCCCGATGGTGGGCAAAATAGTCACGGGGAGAGTGGGGCGATCGAGGAGGATCGGGAAGGATGAATGGTGCGGCCCTGGGCTTGCTCCTCGGGCTTGCGGTGGGTGGCGTCAACCAATTCCTGATGTGGTGGGCCGTCTATCGTGCCAAGCCGCGGAGGGGTGCCGGGCTGATCGCTCGTTACCTAGGAGGGTGCGCAGTGCGCCTGGGGCTGGATGCGCTAGCGCTCTACCTGGCATGGCGCTGGACCGGGGCGGTGGCGGGCATCGTGACGGCTGCCGCGGGCCTGCTGATCGCGAGCGGGGCGTTCACGTGGTGGCAGTACCGTTTGGCTCAAGGCAGGCGCCGCCTGGTTAAGGGGGGTAGGACGGGACCATGAGTGACATCCTGTTGGCTGCAGAGGCTGCATCCCACCACAGCGGGCCGGTGGCGCCTCCCCAGGACCTCTTCCGGCCTTTCGGCCTCACCGTGACCAGCGAGGTCACCACCGAGTGGTTCGTGATCGTCCTGTTGGGTTTGCTCGCCTTCGTCGCCACGCGCAACCTGCGCATCGTCCCAGGCAGGGTGCAGGCGGCTGTGGAGTTGGTCGTCAACGCTATCATCGACGGAGTCGTGGCCCCCTCCATCGGGGGACGTGAGAAGGCGATCCGGTACCTGCCCTTCCTCGGCACCCTGTTCCTCTTCATCATCACGTCGAACTACCTCGGGCTCTTGCCGGGGGCCGTCTTGCACATACCCGGGTACAAGCCCCCCACCTCGGCCCTGAGCGTTACCGCGGCGTTAGCCATAATGGCCTTCTTCATGACCCATTATGCAGGCATCCGGGAGAAAGGTTGGCATTATTTCGGTCACTTCTTCCAGCCCATGTGGTGGCTGTTTCCCTTCAACCTGATAGAGGAGATCCTGCGGCCGATATCGCTCTCTTTGCGACTCTTCGGCAACATCTTCGGCGGCGAGACGATCCTTTGGGTGCTGCTGTCGTTGGTGCCCTGGTTCATTCCGGTCCCCATCATGGGGCTGGAGGTATTCTTCGGGTTCTTGCAGGCGTTCATCTTCACCACTCTGACGGCTGTCTACATCGGTGGGGCGACTGCTGAGAGCCACTAGGGTGAAGGCAGCGGCGCTCTATGCTCATTCTTCAGGCCCGAGCCTGTCCCGAAGGAGCAGGCTCCCAGTGAGGGGCGCCAGGAAAGGAGGGAATTGAGTGGACTTCATCGCTGCAGCATTGGCCATCGGGCTTCCCGCCCTGGGGGTTGGCGTGGGCCAGGGACTGGTGGTTTCCGCCGCCCTGGATGGCATCTGGCGGCAACCCGAAGCCCTTCGTGACCTGCGGACCATGATGTTCATCGGCCTCGGGTTCTTGGAAGCGTTGGCCCTTTACGGTTTGGTTATCTCCTTCATCATCTTGTTTGTGAAGGGCGCCTGATGGCGCGCGGGGTGCGGGGGCGTTTTGGTGGCGCCCCCGCACCGGTGAGTTTGAAGAGGGGGGACCCCCTTTAACATCGACCTGAACATGATGATCTGGTCCATCATCAATTTCCTGGTGCTATTCTTTCTGCTCAAGAGGTTTCTGTGGAAGCCGGTCCTTTCCATCATCGAGGCGCGGGAGAAGGAAATCGCGGCCCAACTGGAGCAGGCCGAGAACGCTCGCGAGGACGCGGTGAAAGTCAAGGAGGATTACGAGCGGCGCCTGGCCGAGGCGCAGCGCCGAGCGGAGGAGATCATCGCCAGGGCCACCCGCAAGGCGGAGGATCTGGCGAACGAGATCAAGGAGAAGGCCCAGGCCGAGGCGGCGGAGATCCTCGAACGGGCTGAGGAGACGATCCGGCGCGAGAAGGAGGAAGCGCTGGCCGAGTTGCGCGATCAGGTGGCCGATCTGGCGCTGGAGGTGGCCAGCAAGGTGCTCGGGCGGGCCGTCACCGACGCCGACCACGAGCGCCTGGCCCGGCAGTTCCTGGCGGAAGTGGGCGAGGTGCGGTGATCGGGCGGGGTGTGGCGCGCCGCTACGCACGGGCGCTGTTTGAGCTGGGCCGCGACAGCGGCACCCTCGACGTGCTGGAGGCCGATCTTGAGTCTGCTGCCGCCGCCTTGCGGGAGAGCGAATCGCTCCGGCAGGTTCTCTTCAACCCCTTGATCGGCGCCGAGGAGAAGGTCAAGCTCACGGAGGCGGTCTTCTCCGGCCGCCTCTCCGATCTCGGTTTGCACTTCTGCCAGCTCCTGGTGCAAAAGGGAAGGCAGCATCACCTGGATGCCGTTCTCACCGAGTTCCGACGCTTAGTGCACGCGGAACGGGGGGTCATGGAGGCCGAGGCGCGGGTGGCCAGGCCGCTCAGCGAGGCGTTGGAGCGGGATCTCATCCGCCGCCTGGAAGAGGTCTCGGGCAGGCGCGTGGCGCTGCGGGTGCACGTCGACCCTGCTCTCATCGGGGGGATCGTGCTGCAGGTGGGCGACCGGCGCATCGACGGGAGCGTGGCCGGGCGTCTGGCCAGCGTGAAACAGGCTCTCAAGGAGGGCGGCCTGAAGAGCATGCGTGCCGGCGCCGCGGGAGATGGTTAGTCGCCGCGGGGATGCGCCCGGGCTGGTTGACGGTAGAAAGGGAAGAGGTGAGCACGTCGTGAGCGTGAGCACGACAGGCGTGAGGCCAGAAGAGGTCAGCTACATCATCCGGCAACAGCTAGAACGTTTCGAGGCCGGGCTGAAGCTGGACGAAGTCGGCAAGGTGGTCCAGATCGCCGACGGTGTGGCGCGCGTCTACGGCCTGGAGGCCGTGATGGCGAGCGAACTGGTGCAGTTCGCCAACGGGGTTTTCGGCGTGGCGTTCAACCTCGAGGAGGACAACGTCGGCGTCATCATCCTCGGTCCTTACACCGGGATCAAGGAAGGGGACGAGGTGCGGCGTACCGGCCGCATCATGGAGGTTCCGGTCGGTGAGGCCCTGCTGGGGCGAGTGGTGAACCCCCTCGGGCAGCCGATCGACGGGAAAGGGCCGATCGAGACGAGCAAGTTCCGTCCCATCGAGTCGCCGGCGCCGGGGGTGATTCAGCGCAAGCAGGTCAACGTTCCGCTGCAGACGGGGATCAAGGCCATCGACGCCATGATCCCCATCGGGCGCGGGCAGCGCGAGCTCATCATCGGCGACCGCCAGACGGGGAAGACCTCGATCGCCATAGACACCATCATCAACCAGAAGAACAGCGGTGTGATCTGCGTCTACGTAGCCATCGGCCAGAAGGCCTCCTCGGTGGCTGCGGTGGTGGAGACGCTCGAGAAGCACGGCGCCATGGACTACACGATCGTCGTGGCCGCGACGGCGGCCCAGCCGGCGCCCCTGCAGTACATCGCTCCGTACGCGGGCTGCGCCATGGGTGAGTACTTCATGTACGACCAGGGGAAGGACGTCCTATGCATCTATGACGACCTCTCCAAGCAGGCCTGGGCCTACCGCGAGCTGTCGCTGCTCCTGCGGCGTCCGCCGGGGCGCGAGGCTTATCCGGGCGACGTCTTCTACCTGCACTCCCGGCTCTTGGAGCGAGCGGCGCGCCTGTCCGAGGAGTTCGGCGGCGGCAGCCTGACGGCTCTACCGTTCATCGAGACGCAGGCGGGCGACATCTCGGCGTACATCCCCACCAACGTGATCTCGATCACCGACGGCCAGATCTTCCTCGAGGCCGACCTGTTCTATGCGGGCGTACGCCCGGCCATCGACGTGGGCAAGTCGGTCTCCCGCGTCGGCGGCAACGCGCAGACGAAGGCCATGAAGCAGGTGGCTGGCCGCCTGCGGCTGGACCTGGCCCAGTATCGCGAGCTCGAGGCCTTCGCCCAGTTTGGCGGCGACCTCGACAAGGCGACCCAGGCGCGCCTGGCGCGAGGCCAGCGCATGGTGGAGTTGCTCAAACAGGGGGAACGCCAGCCGATGCCGTTCGAGGAGCAGGTGGCGAGCATCTTCGCCGGCGTCAACGGGTTCCTGGATGACATCCCCGTGGAGAAGGTGAGGCCCTTCGAGGCCGGATTCCTGGAGTTCCTGCGGCGCGAGCGGTCGGAGATCCTGAAGGGCATCCGTGAGAAGAAGGCCCTCGACGATGACCTGACGAACGCGCTGAAGAAGGCCGTCGAGGACTTCAAGGCTGAATTCACTGGCAAGGCCCTGCGGTTCGAAGAGAAGGCCTCTTGAGGGCCGTAACAGGCGGTGGGTGGTTGCTGTGGCAGGTGCAAGGGACGTCAAGCGGCGAATCAGGGCGATTCAGAATACCAAGAAGATCACCAAGGCCATGGAGATGGTAGCCGCAGCCAAACTGCGCAAGGCGCAGGACCGCGCCACCGCCGCCCGGCCGTACGCTGACCGGCTCGCGCGTGCCCTCCGGCGTTTGGCGCGGAGCGGCGGCGATGTGACGCACCCTCTTCTGGCGGAGCCGAAGGCGGGGAAGGTGGTCTACTGCGTCGTGAGCGCTGATCGCGGGCTCGCCGGGAGCTATAACGTCAACGTCATCCGGGCCGCCACCACCGCGATGCGGGATACGGAGGCGGAGACGGCGGTGGTGGCCGTGGGCCGCAAGAGCGTCGAGTTCTTCCGGCGGCGCGGCGTCGAAGTGCTGGGGAGCTTCGTGAACATCGGCGAGGAGGCCCGCTACGCGCTGGCGGAGGAGATCGCCGAGACGCTCATGGGCCTGTTCCTGGAAGGGAGGGCGCGGGCGGTGCGACTGGTGTTCACCGAGTTCCGCTCGGCGCTTTCCCAGCGGCCCAAGGTGATGGAGATCCTGCCCGTCAAGCCCGAGAAGGCGGATCAGGATGCGAAGGGGGCGTCCTACATCTTCATCCCTTCGCCGGAGCAGCTGCTCCAGGACCTCCTGCCGAAACTGGTGAAGAACCAGGTGTATCAAGCGCTGCTGGAAGCCAAGGCCAGTGAGCACGCGGCGCGCATGCGGGCGATGGGTGCGGCCGCGAAGAACGCTCAGGAGCTCATCGACAAGCTGACGCTGGAGTACAACCGCATCCGCCAGGCGACCATCACCAAGGAGATCTCCGAGATCGTGGGTGGCGCCGAGGCGATGAAGGCGTAGCGGGTACTCCTGCGCGGGGAGGTTTGGGACGTGGCAAGCACAGGAAAGATTACGCAGGTTATCGGCCCGGTGGTGGACTGCGAGTTCCCCGCAGGGCAACTGCCGGCTCTATACAACGCGCTCCGTGTGACGTATTCGGTGGGAGGGCAGGAGACGGTCCTGACTCTGGAAGTGGCCCAGCACCTGGGCGACAACGTCGTGCGGACCATCGCCATGGCCTCCACCGATGGGCTCAGGCGCGGCATGCCGGTCGAGGACACGGGTTCCCCGATCTCCGTGCCCGTGGGCCGTCCCGCCCTCGGCCGCATGTTTAACGTGCTGGGCGAGCCGATCGATGGCCTCGGGCCCGTGGACGCGCCAGAGCGGTGGCCCATCCACAAGCCGGCCCCGGACGTGAAAGACGTCACGCCTGCCAACGTGATACTGGAGACCGGGATCAAGGTCATCGATCTCCTAGAGCCGTATCCCAAGGGCGGCAAGGTGGGCCTCTTCGGCGGTGCCGGGGTCGGCAAGACCGTCATCATCATGGAGCTCATCAACAACATCGCCATGAAGCACGGCGGGTTCTCCGTCTTCACCGGGGTCGGGGAGCGGACTCGCGAGGGGAACGAGCTGTACCATGAGTTGAAGGAATCCGGCGTCCTCGACAAGACCGTCCTGGTCTTCGGGCAAATGAACGAGCCCCCTGGGGCGCGTGCCCGCGTCGCCCTCACGGGCCTGACGATCGCGGAGTACTTCCGCGAGGTGGAGGGGCAAGATCTCCTCCTGTTCATCGACAACATCTTCCGCTTCACCCAGGCCGGTTCGGAGGTGTCGGCGCTCCTGGGCCGCGTGCCGTCGGCGGTAGGTTACCAGCCTACGCTGGCGACGGAGATGGGCAACCTGCAGGAGCGGATCACCACCACCAAGCGCGGCTCCATCACTTCCGTCCAGGCCGTCTACGTGCCGGCGGACGACTACACCGACCCGGCGCCGGTGACCACCTTCGCGCATCTGGACGCCACCACGCGTCTGGAGCGGGCGATCGCGGAGAAGGGCATCTACCCG
>JBBITQ010000022.1:4863-11616 GCA_037440685.1 Clostridiales bacterium | reverse complement strand
GGGCCGACGGGGTCGGAGATGGCGGTGCCGGGCTGATACCGCGGCAGGCCCGTCACCCGGACCGTGACGAGGGTCCCACCCGGAACGGACATGAACTCCACCGTCCCCCTCACCCCGGGCGCGACGGGCGCCGCCCGCAGGGATGCCACCGCGCGCGGCCCCAGCGCGGGATCGGAGGACCGCAGGGCCAGGTAGGCGCCGGCCGGGAGCAGGATGAAGAGGAGGACGAGGAGCGCCGGCCTTTTGAGGAGCACCGCCACCTGAGACAACGAGACCACCGCGACATCATTACGCGGTGGCCTCCGGATTCATGCCCGCTTCCGCCCGCCGTACCGGTCGCGTCAACCAGCGGCTTCGTAGCGGGGCGGCACGTGGATGCAGTAGGGTTCCTCCGCCAGGTAGTCGCCGGTGACGCCGTAGGCGCGGGCGCGGCAGCCGGCGCAGACCGTCTTGTACTCGCAGGCGCCGCACTTCCCCTCCAGGCGGCCGGGATCGCGCAGGGCGGCGAAGAGCTCGGCCTCGCGCCAGATCCGGCTGAGGGGCTGCTCGCGCACGTTTCCCGCCGCCACGGGCAGGTACCCGCACGGCTGCACCTGGCCGACCCGCGAGATGAAGCAGACGGCCGTCCCGGCGAGGCACCCCTTGGTCATGGCCGCCATGCCGTGGCTCTGGAACGTCACCCGCCGCCCCTCCTGCTTCGCCCGCTGCAGCATCACGCGGAAGTAATGGGGGGCGCAGGTGGCCTTGAACTCCAGGGGCACCGTCTGGGCCTGGTCGTAGAACCAGTTGAGCACCCGCTCGTACTCCTCGGCCGGGAGCATCTTCTCGTCGGCGATCTGGACGCCGCAGCCCACGGGGACCAGCATGAACAGGTGGACCGCCTTGGCCCCCCGCTCCAGGGCCAGGCGGACGATGTCGTCGATCTCGCCCACGTTGTGCTTGGTGACGGTCATGTTGAACTGGACCTCGATCCCCTGCTCCTGCAGGTGAGCGGCGCCCTCCAGCGCGCGCTGGAACGAGCCGGGGATGCCGCGGAAGCCATCGTGGGTCTCGGGCCGCGCCCCGTCGATGCTGATGCTGGCCCGCAGCACGCCCGCCTCCTTGGCCCGGCGCGCGATCTCCTCGGTGACCATGGTGCCGTTGGTGGCCATCGCCACCCGCAGGCCGCGCCCGGAGGCGTAGGACGCGATCTCGAAGAAATCGGGCCGGTAGAGCGGCTCGCCGCCCGTCAGGATGAGGATGGGATTGGCGAAGGTGACGATGTCGTCCACCACCGCCTTGATCTCGTCCGTGGCAAGCTCGTTCGGGTCGCGCTCCGGCTGGGCGGTCGCCCGGCAGTGCTGGCAGTGCAGGTTGCAGCCCGACGTCAGCTCCCAGAAGATGAGCCGCAGTTGGTTCTGGCGGTTCATCCTGAAGGCTTGCTGCTCGGCTTCGGACATCTCGCCGCCGTGACGGCGCACGTGGGCGATGTTCATCTCGTGAGGGTGCAAGCCGGCCGCCTCCCGTGAACGGATATGATTATCCATTGTAAAGTTTACTATACAACGCGACCTCGCAACAAATCGCAGCGTTCCGGAACCAGCGCGCGGACGATCCACCCGCGTCCACGGGGTGATACAATGTGAGGTAACGAGGTGGCACCTTTGCGCAACTGGATGTTCTGGGATGAAACGGCGTTGGCGACGAAGACACCCGAAGATCTGGAAGCCCACCTGAACGAACTCCGGCGCGCCGGCGCGCAGCAAGAGGTTCTGCGTTTGGCCTGCCGCTTCGTGGAGCGCGGGAAGGGTGCGGACACCATCCGCCTGTTCACACCCGAAGAAATCCGGCTCGCTTTGGCGGAAATCGAGCGATCTCCCCGTTCTCTGGGCTTCGTGGACCCGGTGCGCATCCGGATGTACAAGCGCTATCTTCAGCAGGCGGTGGCTCAGCGTGACGGAGGACCTTAGCTGCTACGGCAATCCACTACAGAGAGAGATCCTCAAGACGGTGGCGGCAGCGCCCCTGTTTCGCGACTTCTTCCTGACCGGAGGAACCTGCCTGGCAGTTTTCTACCTGCATCACCGGGTATCGCACGACCTGGCCTTCTTCACCACAGCGACCTGGATCTCACGGCACTCGCCGCTGACACCCGCGCCCTCCAGCAGCCCCAAGCGATCGTGGCAGCCGCCCGACATTTCTTTTCGTGCGTGGTCGACGGCGTCAAGGTAGACTTCGTCGTGGACCCCCTATCCGATACCGATCCGCGCCCTTCCGTTCCGGTCGACCATGTTCCCGTAACAGTGGACAGACTGGAGAACATCGGCCCCAACAAGATCTGTGCGCTTGTCTCCCGCGCCGCACCGAAAGACGCCGTGGACTGCTACGTCTTGTACCGACGGTCGCCCGACCGGTTCATGGATGACTACCGCGCCGCCAGACGGCGTGAAGCCTTGCTGGACGACTTCATGTACGTCGGGGAAAAGTTACAGGTACTCTCCGAAGATGCGCCGCGCATCTTGCGGGATATCGGTCCTGACCTCCGGATCGCCATAGATGCGCGAGAGCTGGCCGCCTTCTACGGCGGCCTGGGCGATGAGCTCCTCCGCATGGGCACGGGTCACCCCGCAAAGGGCTAGAGCAGGCTCTCCAGCTTGCCCCGGTCGAAGCCGAGCACGACCTCGCCGCCGACCACGGTGACAGGGACGGCGTTGTAGCCCAGGTCCTCCGTCAACTCGCGGAAATACGACGGGTCGCGCATCACATTCCTCTCCTCAAACGCCACGCCCCGATGTGAAAGCCACGCTTTCACCTGTGCGCAGGCGGGTCACCCATCCATGGTGTAAACGATCACCGTGCGCTCCTCCGCCAACAGGATCACCCCCTCGTAAACCGTGGATCTCCAGGGAACGGCCCGAGCTTGGGCCCGGGCCGCCGTCAGACTGCCACCACTTCCTTGACCTCCGGCACCTCGCTCTTGATGGACCGCTCGATGCCCATCTTGAGGGTCATCGTCGACATGGGGCAGCCGCCGCAGGCGCCGACCAGCGCCACCTTGACCACCCCGTTCTTCTCGTCGACGTCCACCAGCTCCACATCGCCGCCGTCCATCTGCAGCGCGGGCCGGATCTTGTCCAGAACGGCCTTCACCTTTTCACGCAAGGGAATCGCTCCTTTCCGCGTCTTTCGTGTATTGTACCACGCCGCCGCACGCTGCGCAGGGGAAGAAACCGGTCCGCATGGCCTCCGGCGCAGCCGCGCACCCTATAACGGGTGATGGCCGTGAGCCCCGCTGCCGACCGCATCGAGGACCTGGCGCAGGAAAGCAAGGCGCTCATCCAGGGCCTGGCCGACGCCATCAACAAGCTGGTGGACGAGGGCCGGCTCGAGGCAGGCGAAGACCTGCAGCCCGAGCGCTTCAACGAGCTCTGCACCCGGGCCATCCTCTGCGCCGACGAGATCACCCGCCTGGCGCGCGCACTGGGCGGTGACGCCGGCGGCACCATCAGCCCTGCGCAGCGCTAGCCCCTGCCGGCTTCAGCACACCTCGAAGGCCTTCTTGTCGAAAGCCTCGCTGGCGATGCGCATGGCACAGTAGTTGCTGCACATGGTGCACTCCACCATGTTCTTCGGGTTGCGCGTCTCGCGGTACCACCGTGCCCGCTCCGGGTCGAGCGCGAGCGCGATCTGGCGCTCCCAGTCCAGTGCCTTGCGGGCCTTGCTCATCTCCAGGTCCCACTCCCAGGCGCCGCGGACCCTCTTGACCAGGTCGCCGGCATGGGCGGCGATGCGGAAGGCGATCACGCCCTGGCGCACGTCGTCCACGTCCGGCAGGGCCAGGTGCTCCGCGGGAGTCACGTAGCAGAGCATGTCGGCGCCGGCCGCGGCGGCCGCCGCGCCCCCGATGGCCCCGCTGATGTGGTCGTGGCCAGCCGCCACGTCCGTCACCAGCATCCCCAACACATAAAAAGGTGCCCCGTGGCAGAGGCGCTTCTCCAAAAGCACGTTGGCCGCCACCTGGTCCAGCGGCACGTGCCCGGGTCCCTCGATCATGACCTGGACGTCGGCCTCCCAGGCGCGTTCCGTCAGCTCCCCCAGGGTCATGAGCTCGTGGATCTGGGCGCGGTCGGTGGCATCCGCCAGGCAGCCCGGCCGCAAGCCATCGCCGAGGCTCAAGGTGACGTCGTACGCCCGTGCGATCTCCAGCAACCGATCGAACTGCTCGTAGAGAGGGTTCTCCCGGTCGTGGTGAAGCATCCAGGCCGCCATCAGCGCCCCCCCGCGGCTGACGATGTCGCAGACCCGCCCCTCGTTCCGCAGCTTGGCCAACGCCTCCAGCGTGACCCCGCAGTGGACGGTGATGAAATCCACGCCGTCCCGCGCCTGGCGCTCGATCACGTCGAAGAGGTCATCCGGCGTCATGGCGATCACGGCGCCCCGCTTCTCCAGCGCCTCCACCGCCGCCTGGTAGATGGGCACTGTTCCCACCGGAACGGGCGAGTGGGCGAGGAACATGCGGCGCGAGCGGTCGATGTCCGCCGACTTCCCCGTTGACAGGTCCATGACGGCGTCCACCCCCGCCTCCAGGGCGACGCGCAGCTTGGCCAGTTCCTCGTCCACGCTGCGGAAGTTCGGGGAGGTGCCGAGGTTGGCATTGACCTTGGTGCGCAGGCCGCGGCCAATGCCCATGGGGTCGAGCCCGGCGTGGTTGACGTTGGCCGGGATGACGATGCTGCCGTCCGCGACGCCGCGCAGCACGTCCTCCTCCGGCAGTCCTTCCCTCTCCGCAACGCGGCGCATGGCCGGCGTGACACAACCGGCCCGGGCCGCCTGGCGCTGGGTATGAAAGGCCTGGGTGATCAAACCCGTTCTTCCCCTTCCCGGGTGCCGCCCGGATGCGCCCCGGCTCGCAGCCAGCGAGAGATGCCCGTTGCCGCCGCCAAGCGGAGCCGCACAAAAGAAGCCGCCGGCGAAACGGCGGCTACCCTTGCCCCGCGCGCCTTCCCTACGCCAGCATGATCTGGATCAGGTTCAAGGGGTCGGCGGCAGGCACCGCCTCTCAGCCCTCGCGGGCACCCCCGGCGCAGCACCGTTTTCTGGTCTTGACGTCAATTCTACCCCACCGGGCCTCCCCGCGCAACGCGACCGGCCCCCTTGCCAGGGCGGCGCCAAACCCCGGCGGCGGTCTTGTCTTGTCCCCGGGGTCAGGCGATAATTATGCAGTGGGGAAGCTTGCCGCATCTTGCCTCATCCCTTCTCCGCACCCGACACGGTCTTGCATACCCCGACGCCGGCGGTGCAAGCCCGCCCGTTGCAGCCGCGAGGAGGTTTCGCCGTGTCCAACCCCAAAGCCGTGGTGCTCCTCTCCGGCGGGATGGATTCCGCCACATGCTTGGCCGTCGCGCTCGCGGAGGGCTATGAGGCCTATCCCATCGCCTTTCGCTACGGACAGCGACACGCCGTGGAACTGGAGTGCGCCGCCCGGGTCTGCGCGCACTTCGGCCTCCCGGCTGACCGCCTCTACGTGGTCGACCTCACCGGCGCCTTCCGCGGCTCCGCCCTCACCGGTGACGCCCCGGTGCCCACCGGCCGCCCGCTCGGCGCGCTGGCGGCGCATATCCCGGCGACGTACGTACCGGCGCGCAACATCGTCTTCCTGTCGCTGGCAGCCGCATACGCGGAGCCGCTGGGAGCCCGCGACATCTTCATCGGCGTTAACGCCGTCGACTATTCCGGCTATCCCGACTGCCGACCGGAGTTCATCTCCGCCTTTACGGCGGCCCTCAACCTGGGCACGCAGGCTGGCGAGGAGCGGCGTTGCTTCCGCATCCACACCCCGCTCGTCCGCCTCACGAAAGGTCAGATCGTCCGGCTGGGGCAGGCCCTCGGCGTCCCCTTCCACCTCACCCACTCCTGCTACCAGGGCACCGTGCCCGCCTGCGGCGTGTGCGACTCCTGCCAACTGCGCCTGAAAGGGTTCCGGGAGGCCGGCCTGGAAGACCCCATCCCGTACCACGGTGTAAAATAGGAAGCGCGGCTGGCAACCGCGCGAAAGGATGTGCCCCGTGCGGAACAAGAGCTACCCTGCCCATCCCCGCCCTTCCTGTCACGCGGTCATAACGGACGGTGCGCGCGTCCTCATGATCGAACGGGGCCACGAACCGTACCGGGGCTGGTGGGGCTTGCCGGGCGGGGCCGTCGAGTTGGGCGAGACGGTGGAGGAGGCGCTCAAGCGCGAGGTCCGGGAAGAGACCGGGCTGGAGGTGGCCGTGGGGGATCTCGTGGCCTTCAAGGACGCCGTGGGCCGGGATGAGGACGGCCGGATCGTTTACCACTACGTGATCCTCTTCTTCCTGGCCACTCATGTCGGCGGCAGTCTCCGGGCCGGCGACGACGCGGCCCAGGCGCGGTGGGTGGCGCGAGAGGAAATCGGCGCGTTGCCCGTCGTCCCCGGGGTGGCCGACGTCATCCGCGCGGCCGGGTTGTAGGGTCGATCTCGTGCGGGGTGCATCCCTGCCCGGCGGCCTCCGCCGCCGGCCGGAGCGCCGCGCGGATCTCCTCCAGGGCCTCGGCTGCCGCGAGGCGGTCCGCCGCGTGCCACGCCTCCACGGCGCGGACCACGCGCTCCACGTCCACGCCCCGGTACCGCGGGCGGTAGCCCTCCAGCAGGCCACGCGCCTTGGCCAGGAGCTTCCTGGCCCCCTCGTGGCGGCCGCGGCCCTCCTGGTGGAAAGCGACCGCTATCTGGATGAACGCCTTGTCAAAGCCGTTGCG
>JBBITQ010000022.1:0-4842 GCA_037440685.1 Clostridiales bacterium | reverse complement strand
CGCTCCAGGACCTCATTGGCCGCGCGGTACTCCCCGGCGAGGAAGAGCCGCGCGAACTCGGAGAAAGCAGCCGGAAAACAGTCCGCCACGCACCCCCATCCCCCATGTTCGAGATCTCGTAAGGAGTATTCGCCGTCTACACCAAATGAGATTCACTATAAATAGCTTTTCAAGATTTCGATATTGCTTTGTGAATAAACTCATTTTAGGCGTGAGGCAGCCCGATGGCAAAAGGAATCCTGCTGGTATCCAGCGAAAGTAAATATCGGGGCAGAGCATGCATGGCCGGGGGGCTCCCGATGAGGCTGGCGCGCGAGATGAAGCTCATGCGCAACGATGTTCTCATCCAGGTCTTCCAGCACTCTTTAGATGGGATCGTGATCACCGGGCCGGACACGGTGATCCTCGACCTCAACCCGGCCTTCGAACGCATCGTCGGTTATGAGCGGAACGAACTGATCAGCCGGAAGATCGGCATCCTGAAATCGGGCCGTACCCCCCGCGCGGTGTACGTGGAGATGTGGCGAGACCTGGGGCAGCGCGGGAGGTGGATGGGCGAGTTGATCAACCGGCGGAAGAACGGCGAGGAGTGGTACTCCTTCTTCTCCATCACCCGGCTGGTGAGCGACGACGGCGCGCTCCTTGGGTACGTGGGCCTGGTGCGCGACGTCACCGAGCGCCGCCGGTCCGAGCACATCCTGGAAGACAAGCTCTTCGAACTCACCACGACCCAGCAGGTCACCGTCCGCACCCTCGCCCAGCTCGCTGAGCACAAGGACCCCGGCATCGCCGGCCACCTGGATCGCATCCAGCAGTACTCGCGCATCCTGGCCGAAGCCGTGGCGGAGACGCCCAGGTACTCCGGACTGCTCCCCCCAGACTTCCCGGAAAAGGTGGCCGAAGCCAGCATCCTCCACGACATCGGCAAGGTGGGGATCCCGGAAGGCATCCTCTTCAAGCCGGCCCGCCTCTCCGCCGAGGAATTCCTGGTCATGCAACTACATACCAAGATAGGGGCCGACATACTCGGCCAGGCGGACCAGCGGCTGCGCGCCGCGCTGAGGGTGGATCAGACGTTCCTGACCATGGCGAGGGAGATCGCCCTCCACCACCATGAGCGCTGGGACGGGATGGGCTATCCCGAAGGCCTGCGCGGCGAGCAGATCCCGTTGGCGGCCCGGATCGTGGCGGTGGCCGACGTCTACGACGACCTCACCTCCCGCCGCGTTTACAAGGCGCTCTGGCCGCACGACCGCACGCGCGAGATGATAGCCAGCGAGGCGGGCCGCCACTTCGACCCCGAGGTGGTGGAGGCCTTCTTCCGCCGCGAGTACGACATTCTGGCCGTACGCAACGGCCGGGAGGAGGACCACGAATGACGGACACCGCGCTTGAGGCCCCCGGCCTCGCGCAACAGCTCGGGCTGGCCTTCGCGCATGGCCCGGCCGCCATGGTGGCCGTGGACGCCTCGTGGCGGGTCCTTGCCGTCAACCCGCCCGCCGAGGCGCTCACCGGGTGGCGGGCGTCGGACCTGGCCGGGCGCGACGCACGGCGCTCGCTCTTCGGCGGCCGCGAATCCGACGCCGCCCTGGCCATCTCCGCCGGCCGCCCCGTCGAGGTGACGTGCCGCCGGCCGAACGGGGAGACCTGGCGTGGTGAGGTGACGGCCGCCTTCCTGCCGCTCGGCGACGCCGCCGGCCCCTACGCCCTCCTCTGCCTGCGGGACGTTAGCGATGCCGCGCGGCTGCGGGACAGCCTGGAAGAGGAGGCACGGCGCCTGCGGGAACAGGCGCTCACCGACGCGCTCACCGGCCTCGGCAACCGGTTCCGGCTGCAGCAGGCGGGGGAAGCCCTTGAGCCGGAGGCCACCGTGGCCATGCTCGACGTGGACAACATGAAGATGATCAACGACGGCTGCGGCCACCAGGTGGGCGACCGCGTGCTCCAGGAGATCGGCTCCCTCCTCCGCCGCCACACGCGGCAGAGCGACGTGGCCGTCCGTTACGGCGGCGACGAGTTCGTCCTCCTCCTGCCCAAGACCACCCTGGCCCAGGCGCAGCGCCTCATGCGCCGCCTGGAAAAGCTGATGGGCGAACTCGGCCGCTTCCTGGAGATCCCGGGCGGGGTCTCGGTGAGTTACGGCCTGACCACCCTCCGTCCCGCCGAAGCGCTCGAAGACGCCATCGTCCGCGCAGACCGCGCCATGTACCGGCGCAAGATGCGGCGCCGCGCCCGCCTTGGCCGGCATGCCGCGCCGGGCGTCGGACACCGGAGCTACCCGCGCCGGCGGGGCGGCAGCCAGACTTCCGCCACCACCGGCAAGTGGTCCGACACCAGGTGCGGCATCACCTGAGCGTCTGTCACGAAGACGCCGGACGACAGGAATATGTGGTCTATGCTCACGTACGGCGCGGCGGCGCCGCCGCGGAAGGTGTAGGCCGGGAAGACGCCCGCCTCCTCCAGGGTGGAGCGGAACCGATCGCGCAGGGGCGCGAGCTCCGGCGCGCCGGCCTCGGCGTCCCAGTCACCCAAGAGGATCTGCGGCTCCGGTTCCTTCGCGACCTCCTCCAGCACGGCCGCCGCCTGGCTGGCGCGGTCCCGCGCGGACAGCCCGAGATGCGTGGCCACCACCGTCACCTCCCCTGCCGGGGTGGCGACACGGGCTATGATGGCGCTCCGCGGCTCGAGCTCCGCCGGCAGTGCCACGTTCCGCGACGCCACGATAGGATGGCGCGAGAGGAGGGCGTTGCCGTACTGGCCCAGCCCGCGCCTCATGGCGGGGCCGAAGACGTAATCCATCCCCAGCTCCCCGGCCAGCCACCTGGCCTGGTCCACCAGACCGCTGCGGCCCTGGAAGCGGTCCACCTCCTGGAGGGCGACCACCTCCGCGCCGCTCTCGCGGATCACCGTGGCGACGGCGGCGAGGTCCACCCCTCCCCCGTCCACCGCCCCGTGGCGGATGTTGAAGGTCAGCACCCGGAGGCTTGGCCGTGCAGGCAACAGCGGACCCGCGCCGGCGTCAGCGCCCCAACCGGCGCCCGGGGCGGCGTCTCGGTCCCTGGCGGCGGTCTGACCAGCGGCTGACAGCAGGCGTACCCCCCACCCCGCCACGGCGGCGCGGCGGGCATCGATGACGAAACCGACGAGGCAGACCCCGGCCAGGCCCGCCGCCAGGACGGGGAGGAAACACCTGAATAGTCTGATCATGCTAGTGCAGTTCGCCATAAAGCGCCGGCAGCCTTCTAGCAATTACTGCTATTTAATCCGCAACTCGCCTGGCACATGCTTGCAGGAACGCGTCCGCGAGGCACGAACTATTTGGCCATGCCCGCGACGGCACAATTGGGAGGAGGAAAACGCCGTGAAGGTCGCCATGGTCACGTCCTGGCCGCCGCGCTGGTGCGGCATCGCCATCTACTCCGAGAACCTGGTGCGCGCGCTGCGGGAGGAGGGGGTGGGCGTGCACGTCATCTGCCACACCGACGGCGGCCGGCCGGGCGAGGGGAACATCCACGCCGTCATCGACCAAGCCGACCCCGGCTGGTACCGGCACCTCCTCGCGGCCGTGGAGGAGGTGGACCCCGACGTGGTGCACATCCAGCACGAGTTCGGGCTCTTCACCCACTTCCACACCCCGGGGGTGTACGACTTCGAGCCACGCAACGCCTTCGAGCTCGCCATCCCCCTCTTCCGCTGGCGTGTCACCCGCCGCCCGGCGGTCATCACATACCACTCCGTCTTCTCGCGCCTGACCCACGAGGAGGCTCTGTACTACGACCACGAGATGGGACTGGCGGCGGCCAACATCGTGCACGAACCCTACCAGCGCGACCTCCTCCCGGTCAACCTCGGGCGGGTGCCCGACAACGTCTTCGCCATCCCCCACGGCGCGGGCCGCGGCCGCCCCGACCGGCAGCGGCGCCTGGAGGCGCGCCGGCGCCTGGGCCTGCCAGAGCACCGGCCCGTCCTGGGGATGATGGGCTGGTGGGAGCCCAATAAGGGCTTTGACCGCGTGATCCGCCTCTGGCCCCAGGTGGTGCGCGAGGTGCCGGACGCCCTCCTGGTCCTGGCCGGCGAGGCCCGGCCCGGGAGCCCGACCGGCGCCGCCACCCGCGCCGAATACCTCGACCTCGTGGCCCGGAGCCCAGCCCGCGACTCTATCCGCGTCGTGCGCGGCTGCTTCAGCCGCGAGGAATACATGGAGGTCCTGGCCGCCTGCGACGCCATGGCCCTCCCCTACCGCTTCGCCAGCCAGTCCGGGAACCTGGCCCACGCCTATGAGGCGGGGCTGCCTGTGGTCGTCAGCGGCATCGAAGGGCTCAAGTCCTCCGTGGAACACAGCGGCGCCGGGCTCATCGTCGGCGGCTCTGGCGAGGAGGAGGCAGACCGCGAGCTGCGGGAAGCGCTGGTGCGGATCCTCCGCGACGGCGCCCTGCGCCGTCGCCTGGCGGCCCGCGCCGCAGCCTACGTCCGGTCGACCGTGGCCTGGGACCGGGTGGCCAGGCGGCACCTCGACGTCTACCGCTGGGCGGTCCGCCGGGCGCACGACAAGCGGGAGCGGAGCCGGTTCCTCCCGCACCGGGTGCACGTCTGATCGCGGGAGGGGGAACCGGCATGACCCGGCACACCTGGCGCCTGGGGATCATCGGCTGCGGCGGGTTCAGCCGGTTCGGGCTGGAGGCGGTGGCGCCGCTGCCGGAAGTGGAGGTCACGGCCCTGGCCGACCCGCTGGAGACCAACGCCCGCAGGGCGTCTCTCACCTGGCAGGCGGCGCGCCGCGCGGCTCTCGCCGCCCGCGGCGCCGATGGCCGGGTGCGCGCGCCGGCGGTGCACGCTGACCAC
>JBBITQ010000021.1:0-11937 GCA_037440685.1 Clostridiales bacterium | reverse complement strand
CATCGGGTCCGCGCCCTTCCTCCTGGTCCTGGAGCGCCCGGCGCAGGTCGTCGAACCGCTCTGCCCCAAATAGGCTGTGGAGGAAGCGATTCAATACGAGGGATCGCTCCAGATTCATCGTGCGCTCTCCTCCATCAGCCGCTTGAAGAGCCCGTCCAGGGAGGCGAAGCCTTTGGCCGCTGCGTCACCGTTGATCCACTGTTCGTCAAAGGGGCCGAGTTCCGCGGCCTTGGCTTCCAGGAACAGCCGCTCCATCGCCGGGTCGAGGCCGGTCATGTCACGCCAGACGACGAGGATGCGCTTCTTGCCCTCCCGGTCGCTTGCCACCACCGCCCGGTACCTACGGCCGCCCTCTTCCTTGCCGGTTTGATCTTCAGGGTTCACCCAGGTGAGCTGCCGGTGCACGCGCAGCCCATACAGCCAGTTGAAGGTCTCCACGAGGTCCACGGTCTCGGTCCTCGGGCCGTGGTCGGTGAGGATCTCCAGCCGGTAGTCAAAGGGATGCTCCAGCTTGGCCAGGTTCAGCATCGAGTCGCTGGCCTCCAGCGGCAGCTTCATGAGATAACGAATTCGATACGCCTCGTCACCGACCACTTCCCGGTACGCCTTCTCCGGCTCCGCCAGGCGCGCGATGACCTGGTCCGAGAAGGTGTTGTGCAGCGCGTCCTCGTAGGACTCGAGGCGAAGGATCTTCACCAGCCGCGGCGTGCGCTCTGCTTCTGCCGGGGTCGGAAGCCGCTTCGGTTTGCCGTCCCGCCACTCCGGTGCGAACATCACTTTCTTGATGCGTGGCACCAGCACGGTGTCGAAATAATCGGCCATTTCCACCAGGATGAACTTCCTCCGCCCGCCGTCCTGGCGGTTCAGATCGATGACAGCGTGACCCGTCGTCCCGGAGCCGGCGAAGAAGTCAAGGACGATGCCACCAGGGTCGCCACTGTGCTCGACGAAACGGCGGACCAGGGTCGTCGGCTTGGGGGTGGGGTATAAGGCCGCTTGTCCGAAGAGTGCGGCCAGTTGTTTCTCGCCGTCGGTGTAATCGTGGAAGAAGGACTTGGCGACATTGGTCTCCACCTCGTGGAGGAACCGCTTGAACTGCGGAACCTTGGTCTCGTCCTCACCCCAGACGATGCGGTTTTCCGCCGCCAGCTTGACAAAGCTGTCCCTGCCGTTGTCCGGCCACTCATAGGGCCAACGCCATCCTGTCTTCGGATGCGGGCAGGGCTTACCCGTCCTGGGGTGCAGGGGGCGGTAGAAGCGGTAGTTTGGGTCCTCTGGGTCGCGGGTACCCTCGGCCTGTTTCTGGGCCGGCGCTGAAGGATTGTCCTCTCGCCATACCCATATCACGGCCTGCCGGGTCCGCGCCTCCGCCTCCGGGACGTAGCGGCCAAGGGCGTCCCGGTACTCGGCATGGCAGTAATTGTACAGGCCGCGCCAAGGGTCGAGCTTGCGGGTCTCCTCGTTGGGTTCCAGTCCCATCTCCCGCAGCTCGGCTTCGAATTCCCGCCTGTGCTGCTCGTAGAGGTCCGCAATGGCGCGCTCGATCTCGGCTATCGAGGGGTAGTCCGGGTTGAGGCGTTTGATGAGCTCCATCACCTCGTCGTACCCAGGCTTGGCCTCCCGGAGCATCTGGGGTGATCCTTCCACTGCCTGGCGGTCGCGGGCGTAGACTGCCACATACTCGTGGTTGGTGGAATAGAGCGGTGACTGGCTGTGGGTAGTGTTCTGCGCCCAGACCAGCTCTTCGATCCGGTTTTCCTGACCGAAAACAACATCCAGGAGCAGGTTGAGGTGGGTCCGTTCGTTCTCGTCTATGCTCGAAAAAAGCACCCCCTCGGGCCGCAGAAGGCTCCGAGCCGCCTCAAGGCGATCCTGCATCATCGCCAGCCAGGATGAGTGGCGATACCGGTCTTTGTACGGAAAGTCATCGCCGTTGCGGTTGTACGGTGGATCAATATAAACACACTTCACCTGCTCCCGATACCGCGCCTGCAGGAGGGAGAGCGCCTGGAAGTTCTCCCCGTGGATCAGCACCCCGTCCGTGCACTCATCCAGGTCCTCGATGGCTGCCAACAGTCGCCTTGTAAACTCAGCCGGGAAATGGCGTGTATCCACCACCAAAGTCGGATGCTGCTCCAACACGTGTTCGTTGAATTCGCCATGACCGTTGAAAAGGCTGGCCTCGGGCTCAAGGGAGAAGAGTTCCCGCCATTCCGCAATCTGCGCCGGGTTAGCAAGCACCTCCGCCCACAGCTCGCGCGGCAGGCGCTGGATCGGGACGAGGTAGTCCGTCCGCAGGACGAACTTCTTTTTCTCGAAAAGCCGCTTCTGCGCGTCCTCGATCTCAGCAAGGAAGGCTATGACGGTACTGGCCAGTTTCCGAAAGACCTTCAATACCCGCCGCTTGGCCGCGAAGTCCCCCTCGCCGTCCAGTTCATGGACCACCTGGTCGCGGATGAAGAACTCCAGCTCCTGCCGCAAGAACGCGGCCAGGTTCTTATGGACGAAGTAGTCCGTGGTCCGCTTTTTTGTGAAATGCCGCAGCCGCCGGCGCAACAGCGTGGGAGGTTGCTCGCCTTCAGCTTCCCTTCCGTTCGGTGACGGCACCGCGAGGGCGGACTGTAACAGCACGTCGGGCACAGCCTGAACAATCCTCGGCTCGGCCTCATCGAGAATGGCCTCTTGCCCCTTGCTGTTCTGCCCGTACTTGTCCACCTCCTCCTTTGTTGGCAGGCGGTACTCGAAGGGGACCACGAAGATGCGCGCGTCCGGGTCGAACGCGGCATTATCCGGCCGGGGAAAGAAGAACCGGGTCTGGCCCTTGGTATTATCCTTGGGGATCGTGGCCTCTACTAGCTTGAAACAAACAGTATACTCCCCGCCGATCGTCGAGACGGTAAAGGCATAGTCGCGGAAGGTCTCGCCGCTCTTGACATAATATTGTCCCTTGTTGGCCCAGTGGAAGAACACCTCTTCGCCGTTGTAAGGAACCGCGTACGCGGAACGCGCGCCGAAGAAGCGGCGGGGAATGAAGTCCCCGTTGTCGTAATAGCGGGAGAAGAAGGTGTAAAACAAGTTGAACACCTCGGCCCGCTGCGCTTCGGAGGCTTCGACGGCCTCCAGCTGCCGGCACGCCTCTACATAATCCTGAACCGCCTTGATCTCCGCATATCTCGGATTCGGTTCTCCCGTAGGAAGAATGGCATCAGGAGCCACAAACGCGCGCGCCTGCTGAGCCCGTTCCTGAATCAGTTTTTGCAGTCGATCACGGTCCGCAGTGGTCACGGCTGCAAAGGCCCGGTCCACTTCCTGCGGCAACTGTTCGTTGAGAAATGCCTCGACTTCCGCCCGCTTAAGGCGAAAAAGACGATATAGACCGAAGTCAAGATCAGCTACGTCCAGTTGAAATAGTTCCCTGAACAGGTCTTTCAACCGCTGGAGGCTGTCCATGCTCAGCTCTGCCACCCCCCTTTTACTGAAGTTCGCTAATCCTGCCAAAGCCCCTGCCGGGCAGGCACGAGCCGGCCGAAGGGTCCCCGCTCCTCGCACGTCCGGCGCCGCCTTCAGCGCCTCCCCGCGAACGCCTGCTCATTGAAACGCCGGAACGCCTCGCCCGTGGGGCGCAGGCGGCCGTCGGGATCGACGAGCCCCGCGCATTGGGGCCGTCCAGGCCGAACCACACGGCGATCGGCAGCCCCAGCTCGGCGATCTTGGCCATCACCGCCGTCGTCTGGTCGGGATCGTCGGTGGCGGGCGAGCCGAGCCGCCGCCACACGCTCACCCTGCGCCGACTCCCGGTGATTACCTTGATCTGCCGTGTTGCCGAGACGTGAGGCCAGGAGGAACACGGGAACCTAGCATGACAGCCACCTACCGGGTACAATCCCCCTCGGGGGAAATGCCATGCCGGTAGCGGTGGTGAGGGCGACGGGGATGTACGTGCCCGCTCGGGTCCTCCCCAGCGGGGAGCTGGAGTGGTCGCTCGGCCTGCCCGCCGGGTGGGTCGAGAGGCGGAGCGGCATCCGGGAACGCCGCATCGCCGCGCCGGAGGAGGCGACCTCCGACCTGGCCACGGCGGCCGCCCGGCAGGCCCTGGATAAGGCGGGGCTGGACCCCGATGCCGTGGACCTCGGCATCCTCTGCACCAGCACCCCCGACCACCCCATGCCCCCCAGCGCGCCGCTGGTGCTGACCCGCCTCGGCGCCCGGCGCGCCGCCGGCTTCGACCTGGCCGCCGCGTGCTCGGGCTTCATCTATGGCCTCTTCGTCGCCGACGCGGCCATCCGCTCCGGCAGCGCCCGCCGCGTGCTCCTCATGGGCGCCAACGTGATGTCCCGCCGCGTCAACTGGGACGACCCGGACACGGCCGCCCTCTTCGGCGACGGCGCCGGCGCCGTCCTCCTCGAAGCCGCGCCCGGTGTCCCGGCGCCGGGGAACCTCCCGGCCCGGGGCGTGCTCACCGCGCGCCTCCACGCCGACGGCAGCGCCGCCGGGATTTTCTACGTACCTGCCGGCGGTTCCCGCGAACCCCTCACCCCCGAGGGCCTGGCCTCCCGCCGCGACCGGATGACGATGCAGGGGGGACCGTTGGCCCGCCGCGCCATCCGCAGCATGGCCATCCTGCTCCAGCAGGCGCTGGCGGAGTGCGGCCTGGGGCTCGGCGACATCGATTGGCTGGTGCCCCACCAGGCCAACCTGAGGATGATCGAGACCCTGGCCCGCAAGCTCTCCTTCCCCATGGAAAAGGTCATCGTCAACGTGGAGCGCTACGGCAACACCTCGGCGGCCAGCATCCCCATGGCCCTGCACGAGGCCGCGGCCGACGGCCGCCTGCGGCCCGGCCAGACGGTCGCCCTGGTCGCCTTCGGGGGCGGGCTCACCGCCGCCGCCGCGCTCCTCCGCTGGTGATAACCCATGGGTAAACCTCCCCCACCGTTGAGCCCCTGGCCGCCGGTAATCGGACGAAAGCCAGTGACCGGCCAGCGGAGGAGGGTTGCCTAGTGTCAAGGGTGGACCTAAACCTCCGCTTTTCGGTCCCACAGGGCGGCTGCCGCCCCCAACAGGATCGCCAGCAGGACAAGATTCATGACCAGCCAGCCGAGATCCAGGACACACTCGCCGGGTAGGCAGGTCTGGGCGGCGCCCGGACCGCGGACGACCGGCCGGATGTATCCCCCCAAGTCCACGTCCGGCAGCCCACTGAAGAGGTGCCAGACGGGCGTCCACGCCCCGTACCTGAGCAGGCCCCAGAGGAGAATCCATAAAAGGCTGGCGGCGGCCACACCCGTCATCCACCACCGTCCCCGCCCGATGGTCTGCCCGCCCAGGAAGGCCAACATCCCGGCCAGCGACTGGTTGACAAGGGGAAGGAGGACGAAAGTGGCACCCAGGACCTTCACCCAGAAGGGGAAAGGGACGTCGGCCAAGCGCGCGCCCGCGATGACGCTAACCCTGTGGCCCAGATACCACCATGCCACTCCCCCCGCCAGCGCCCCAAGGAAACCCATTTGCACGCCCGAGGCCAGCAGCTTGGCCCCCAGCACCGTCCCGGCCCGCACAGGCAGAGAAAGCAGGAGATAATGACTATGCTCCTTCCACTCATTCCGGAGAGCCTCGAAACCGAAGTACAGGGCCACCGCAGGCAGGACGAGTGCCGGCAGCAGGACCAAGAGAGCCATTGTTGCCATTGTTACCTCGCGCGTCAGGAAATAGGCATCAGCGAGAACGATGATGCCTGCGACGGAGAACAGGCGGCCCATTCCCCTCCGCAACTCGGACAGGAAGAGAACGCATAAGGGGTTGCGCCGGAACGCGACACCCAAGCTCGTCATACGTATTCCTCCCGGTAAATGTCCTCGATGGACTTGCGCCGCCGGGCACGCAGATCCTCGGCCGTGCCCGTGAGGATAACCTGCCCCTCCCGGAGGAACACCACCTGGTCAAAAAGCGCTTCCGCCTCGTCGATCTCGTGGGTGGCCAGGATAACCGCCTGCTCTCCCAGGCGGTACTCGGATAGGATGGCGTTCAGGATGCGGCCCCGTGAGACCACGTCGATGCCCGACAGCGGTTCGTCCAACAACAGAAGGTCGGCGCGGCGGGCCAGCGTGAGGGCCAGCTTGAACCGGGCACGCTGCCCGCGGGACATCTGGCCAAAGGGTTGCTCCGGGGGCACTGCCAGGAACTCCATGAGGCTCCGCGCACGCTCCCCCTGGAAGTCCGGGAAGAAGGCGGTCATGAAGCCGATGGCCTCATTCCCGTTCATGTCCCGGTACAGGTGATCGACGTCGGGCAGGTAGGCCACCCGGGCCTTCGTCTCCCAGCCGGGCCGCCTGCCCAGGACGCGCACCTCGCCTGCGGTCGGGCGCAGCACCCCGGCCAGGATCTTGATCAGCGTCGACTTGCCGCTCCCGTTCGGCCCGAGCAATCCCAGCACCCGGCCGGCCTCCAGGGTGAGATCCACGCCTCGGAGCGCCCAGCGCCCCAGGAACCGCTTCGTCAGACCGCGCGCTTCCACCGCCGGTGTCATTTATGCCTCACCCTCCTTGCGCGGCGTCCCATTGCCCCGCAGAAGGTCGGCAAGGAACCCCGCCGCCCCCTCCGCGGAAAAACCCAGGTCCGCCATTGCGTCGAGATATCTCTGGACGGCCTCGCCGGCCAGACGCTTCCGGACCTCCTCGACCACCGCCCCCGTCCCGGCAACGAAGGTCCCCTGCCCCCGCCGGGTGACCAGGAGGCCTTCCCGCTCGAGCTCCTGGTAGGCGCGCTGGACGGTGTTCGGGTTGACGACCAACTGTGCGGCCAATTCTCGCACCGCCGGCACGCGGTCGCCCGGCTTGAGTTCCCCGCGGGCCAGGGCACGGTGTAAGGATTCCATGATTTGCACATATATGGGGATGTGCGGCACAAATTCCCGCGGAGACACCCTCGCACCTCCGGCGCTATACCGTCCTAATATACTAATACACCATAACACCAGTCGATGCAAGAAGGGTGGTGTAAAAGACCGCGGCAGGGAGCGGTCCGCCAACGCAGAACCAACTTATTATGACGGCCCGTATCATCGGTCTCCTGGTGCTGTTGATCCTGGCATTGCTTGTGGTTTTGACCGGGCGTCCCATGGAACCGGCCGACCCGCAGGCGGCCCGCCGGCGCGGCGAAGCCCTCCTGCGTTCGCCGGGCCCGGTGCTGGCCGTCGCGGCCCACCCGGACGATCTCGAATACTACGCGGGCGGCACCCTCTCCCTCCTCGCCCGGCGGGGGGTGGCGGTGATCGCGGTCATCTGCACCGACGGGGAACGTGGCGGCAGGCGGCCCGACCTCGGCCGCGTCCGCCGGGAGGAGCAGCGGGAGGCGGCGCGCATCCTCGGCTACCGGGAGGTGCGCTTCCTGGGCTACCCGGACCGGGGCCTCTCCCGGGCCCGCGACCTGGAGGCGGCCCTCGAGCCCATCATCCGGGAAGTGCGGCCGGCGGCCATCCTCACCTTCGACGCCGCCTACCCCCGGCCGCCGTACATCCACCCGGACCACCAGGCGGCCGGCCGCGCCGTCCTGAAGGCCGCCAGCCGCGCCGGGTGGACCGGCCCCGTCGCGCTGTTTCACACCCGCCGGCCGGATGCGTCCGTCGACATCACGCCGGTTCTCGAGACGAAGTCCGCCGCCCTGCACGCCCACCGCAGCCAGTACGACCTGGCGGAGGTCACGGGCCTCCGCCGCTTCCTCATCCGCTGGCTGGGACAGCATGGCACTCCCCGCCCGATCGAGATTTTCTGCCTGGCAGCACGCCGTCCTTAGCTTGCAATCGGCCGCTATTTTTACGTAACATTTAGTCTCGGAATCGGCGCCCCATCCGGCCCGGTACGGTAACCGTGCCAGAACGCGCTCGAATAGGGGCGACCAGAGGTACGGAACATGCTCGCGTTCGAGCAGGTGACAAAGCGTTTCGGCGAGCGAACCGCCGTCCATGAACTCTCCTTCACGGCCGAGGCGGGGGAGATCCTGGGACTCCTCGGCCCCAACGGGGCCGGCAAGACCACCACCCTGCGCCTCCTCACCTCATACCTCCTGCCCACCAGCGGCCGGGTGACCGTCTTCGGCTATGACACGGCCACCCATCCCCTCGAGGTGCGGCGGCGCATCGGCTACCTCCCCGAGGAGCCGCCCCTCTACCCCGAGATGACCGTGCGGGAATACATGACATTCGTCGCCCGCGCCAAGGGCCTGCCGGCCCGCCGCTGCCGCGAGCACGTGGACGGCGTCCTGGAGCGAGTGGGCCTGGCGGACGTGGCAGGCAGGTTGCTGGCCAACCTCTCCCGCGGCTACCGGCAGCGGGCCGGCATCGGACAGGCCCTCCTCGGCGACCCGGACCTCCTGGTGCTGGACGAGCCCACGGTGGGCCTGGACCCCGTGCAGGTTATCGAGATCCGCGACCTGATCAAGGAGCTGGGGCGGGAGCGCACGGTGATCTTCAGTTCCCACATCCTCCCCGAGGTGCAGGCGCTGTGCACCCGGGTGATCATCATCAGCCGGGGCCGGGTGGTCGCCCAGGACACGCCGGAGGGCCTGAGCCGTCGCCTCCAGGGCGGCTGGCGCTACCTGATCGAGGCCGACGGCCCGCCGGACCGGGTGGAGGCCGTGCTGACGGGCATCCCCGGGGTGGAGGGGGCCGAACGCCGCGCGGGCGACACCCCCGAACGGTTCGCCTGGCTGGTGTCCAGCGGCGACCGCGACGTGCGCCGCGACCTCTTCTTCGCGCTGGCCGCGGCCGGGCTGCCCCTCCTGCGCCTGGAGCCCCAGAAGCTCTCCCTGGAAGAGGTGTTCCTGCAATTGGTCACTGACGAGGGGACCGAGGACCGCAACCAGCATCCGGACACCGCAGCGGAAGCAGAAGCGGAAACGGAAGGGGCGGCGGAAGACGGAGGAAGAACGGACGGCGGCACCTCGGAGGAAGAGCGCGAGGAGGGGGAGCAGTCATGACCGCCATCTGGAACCGCGAGATGCGCTCCTACCTGGTCTCGCCGCTCTTCTACGGCATGGCGGCGGCCTTCTACCTGCTGGGCGGTTACTTCTTCAGTGTCAACCTCCTGGGCAGCCAGACGGCCGCGATGACCTGGTACTTCGGGGACGCGGCCGTGCTCCTGCTCTTCATCGCCCCGCTCCTCACCATGCGCCTCTTCGCCGAGGAGCGCGCCCGCGGCACCGACGAACTCCTCTTCACCCTGCCGCTCCCGGCCTGGAAGGTCGTGCTGGGGAAGTACCTGTCCGCGCTGGCCGCCCTCGGCCTCATCCTCGCGGGCTCGCTCGTCTACGCCCTGATCCTCGCCGGGGTGGGCGAACCGCGCTGGGGAGAGATCGTCGCGTCGTACGTGGGCCTCGTCCTGCTGGGCGCCCTCTTCCTGGCCGCCGGCTGCCTGACCTCATCCCTCACCGCCAGCCCGCTCCTGGCCGGCGTGGGCGGCTTCGCCCTCCTGCTCCTCCTGTGGCTGGCGGGCTGGGGGGCCGACGTGCTCCAGGGCACGCCCTCTGAGGTCATGCGCACCCTCTCGGTGGCCACGCGGTACCAGGACTTCCTGCAGGGCGTGATCGACTCCAGCCATGCGGTGTTTTTCCTCAGCCTGACCCTCGCGGCGCTCGTCCTGACCGCCGTGGTGCTGGAACGGAGGGTTGCGCGGTGAGGCGGCTCGCGGCGCGCGACATCCTCCTGCAGGCGGTCCGCTACGGTCGCTGGCCCCTCATCCTGGCCGTCGTGTTCGGCGCGGTGATCGGGCTGAACGCCCTGGCGGGCTACCGCCCGGTGCGCTGGGACCTCACGGCCGAGAAGCGCTTCACCCTCTCCGACCAGACGGCGAAGGTCCTGCGCAGCCTCGACCGCCCCGTGAAGCTGGTGGCGGTGATCCACCGCAACACCGACGCCGGGGACCTCCTCGAGAACCTGGTGCGGGAGTACCGGCGGAGGTCCGGGCGCATCTCCTTCCAGATCGTCGACTTCGCCCGCTCCCAGAACGTGGCCCGGAGCTACGGCGTCGAGACGCCGAACACCATCGTCGTGGAGTCCGGGGGCAAGCGCCGCCAGGTGGAGGGCTTCAACCTCTTCTCCACCACCATGGATGGCGTGGAGTTCAAGGGGGAGCAGGCCCTGACCCGCGCCATCCTGGAGGTGACCGGGCGCGCCGGCCGCAAGGTCTACTTCCTTGAGGGCCATGGCGAGCCCGCCCTGGATGGCGAGCTGGCCCGGCTGCGCTCCCTCGTGGAAGGCGAGGGCCACACCGTCGCCTCCCTGAACCTTGCCGTGCGGGGCAGCGTGCCCGCGGACGCGGCCGTCGTGGTGATCCTGGGGCCCGAGCAGGACCTGGACGCCCGCGAGACCCAGGCCCTGGTCGATTACCGGCGGAAGGGCGGCCGCCTGTTTCTCCTCGTCGACCCCCTCCCCGGGCGGCCGCTGCCGGAACTGGGCCGCCTGGCTGAGGACGTCGGGGTGCGGATCGCCGACGACCTGGCCGTCGACCCGGTGCGCGGGTTCTTCGGGGACGCCACCGCCCCGGTGCCCGAACCCCTCTTCCATCCCATCACCGACCCGTTGCTGCAGAAACGCCTGAACGTCGTGCTGCCCGGCAGCCGGTCGCTGGTAGATCTCAAGAAGAACGGCCTCGGCGTGACCGTCCTCCTCCAGACCTCCGCTGAGGCGTGGGGCGAGCGCAACCCCATGTCGTCCCCCATCAGGCGCGACACCGGCGAGACGGTGGGGCCCCTGGCCCTGGCCGCCGCCGTGACCGCTCAAGACAAGCCCGCCGCCGTGGTGGTGGGGAACTCCACCTTCGTGCGCGGCAACGCCCTCACGGTCCGGGGCAACGTCGACTTCTTCCTCAACTCGCTGGGATGGCTCATCGGCCAGGAGGAACTGATCTCCATCCGCCCCAAGGAGCTGTCCGCTCCGCGGGCGGAGATCACCGGGCCGGAAGCCACGCGGATCTTCTACGGCACCACCCTCGCCATGCCCCTGGCCGTCGTGGCCGTGGGCGGTTACGTCTGGCACCGGCGCCGCCGCCTCTAGAGATGGCAGGCTTCTCACCCCTGGCGCCGGGCGGCGTCGCGGGCCGCCTGCAGCACGAGGAGCAGCGCGCCGCAAGAGAGGACGACCAGGTTCATGCCGGATGAGACGCCGTGCAAGCGGCGGAACTCCGCCCGCTGGGGGGATTCCGTGTCAAAAGAGGGGATGTGGCGGCGCAGGCTCTCCGCCTTGGGGAAGATCAACAACCCGCCGTACAGCGAGAGGGCCAGCATGAGGCCGGTCAGCAGGACGGGCAGGCGCCCAAAGCCGCCGGAGGCGCCCGGAGCCAGGAGGCCGCCCGTCCAGGCGCGGGGGGACTCGGCACGATACAGCACGAAGGCGCTGAGAAACAACAGCACCCCGGCCGCATAGCCCAGCGTGATGGTCGGGGGGAAGAGGACGGCCACGGCGGCAGCGGCCTGGTCGCGGGGTAGATGGGCGAAGATCGCCGGGGTCGCCACGAACGTCATGTAGATCATGGCCCCGGTCCAGAGCGACAGCACCACCCGGTAGACGATCTCGACAACCTTCAGCACGTATCTGACCACCCCGGCCGCGTGCCCGCCACCCGCGCGTGCCCAAGATGCGGTTCACTTCATGATACGGGATGGGCCGATTGAGGGCAAGAGGAAGCGCTTACCTGATCACGCCACAGGCGATGCGGAGGCCCGACCTGCCGGCGGGCTGGGTGCGGTAGTCGTCGGGGTGCAGGTGCACGATCACCGACCGGCCGATCACGTCATCGACCCTGAAGCGGCTGGTGAAGAAGCGCGCCATGGCCGTGCCGCCGGGGGCATGGGAGAAGAGCACGGGGAAGTCGCCGGCATGGTTGCCGTGGGGCTGCCCGTCGGGGTTCCAGTGCCCGCCCGCGGCCAGGAACGGGTTATCGGGGT